>JAPKCR010000023.1 GCA_026421135.1 Sulfitobacter sp.
TGCGTTTCGGGGATGACGATAACCGTCTTGAATCCCATAGACGCACCGACCAGCGCCAGACCGATGCCGGTGTTGCCCGCTGTCCCCTCAACGATTGTACCGCCCGGTTTTAGTGTGCCCTTTGCAATGGCATCGCGAATGATAAACAACGCCGCCCGGTCCTTGACCGACTGGCCCGGGTTCATGAATTCAGCCTTGCCATAAATCTCGCAACCGGTTTCCTCGCTCGCCTTGCGCAGACGAATAAGAGGTGTGTGGCCGATGGCTTGCGCCAGATCAGATGCGACGTGCATGGGATGCTCCTAAATCAAGTTATGTCAGGTGTAACCTTGGGGGGGGCCAACCTCAAGCGGTCGCGGTGCCGTGCAAGCCAATATGCGGCAAGTACAAGCGGCGCATTGGCGGCTTGTTGCGCGTCCACCATCGACATCAAATCGTCAAAAGACATCAAATGCGACCGAATGTCTTCGTCTTCTGTGTGCAGACCGCTCACACCTGTGGACTTGTCCGGCAGATCGGTCAACCCCACGTAAATATAGAAAAATTCTGTACTATCCCCCGGTGACGCATACACTTCGCCAACCTTTTCCAAGGTCTTCAGGGTTATTCCCGCTTCCTCGGCGGCCTCGCGGTGGGCCGCCTCTTGGGGGGTCTCGCCCGGGTCTACACGGCCCGCGATGGGTTCAAGCTGCCAGACCGATCCATCACCACGAGCAATCGGACCCATGCGTAGTTGTTCCACCAGCATCACGCAGTCGCGCACCGGATCATAGGGCAGCACAAGCGCCGCGTCAGATGCCACAAACACAGCGCGTTCCAGCACGCCGGACATCGTCCCATCAAACCGCTCATGTTGCAGGCGATATTCATTCAGCGCGAAGTAATTGGTGTAGACGCGGTCAATTTGCTGCACATCGACCTTGCCATTTAACGTCCCTGCCCCGTGTTTGGACTGCGCAGCGTTGACCATAGCGGCAGCCCGTGTGCGGATCATCGGGAACATCTTGCCGACCTGCGCAACTGAATATTTACCGAAATAATCCATCACCTCGCGCGCGGCAAAACAGCTAAGCGCCGCCCAGTCTTTCTCCCATTCAGCGAGGTCCCAAGGCTCGGCAGTCGTCCAGACGCCCGGCGCGGGGAAATAGATCTGTGCCCTATGACCACCTGACAGCATCACATCGCGCAGATCATAGGCAAAACTACCTTCGTAGAAATCAAGCCGCGCGATATCGGTATCGCTTAGTCCTTCGACCAGCAGTCCTTTTGTGACCGCTCCGGCACGATTGACCACACATGGAAACGGCCCTTCTGCAACAGCAAGGGCTGCATGGTTTTTCAGTTCTTGTGACGTAAATGTAATTTCTGCTGCCGCACGGCCCAGTACAATCTCAAGCAGCGGAATATGCCTGAGTGTGCCGTAAAAGAATAGGTTCTTCATGTCGTTAGGGCCATTTTCTTTCGGCATAATTCGTCGCAAGGCCACTTATTGCCCCGCCGACCAGCAATGCAATGCCAATCGGACCTGTGGCCATAATCAGGAAATATTCCGCTCCAATAGACAAAACCGCCAGCGCTGCCTCGCCCAAGCCGTCATAGCGACGTTGCATCGACAGATCTATCATGCGGATCACGCCATGGGTGAAAAGCCCCCAAAGCACCAATATAAACGCGCCTGTCACACCGTTGGTGATCCCCATAAGCACGCTGCCGCCGGCACGCGATCCCATCACGATCCATCCGACAACCACGCCAAGTGCCATATTGATAGGTACAAAATAGCCAAAATGGGTTCGCTCCGGCATCAGCGGCATAATCATTTCCGAAAGAACAAAAGCTAATATTGCCAAACATATGGCGGCCATTAATTTGGCACCTGTGGGCATCGACTGCTCCTTAAATCATGCGGTCACGCCATCAAATAGGGCGCTTCACTGTAATTTGTGTCACATCACAATTGCCGCTGTCAAAGGTTGAAGCACATGAGGTGAGGTAGAAGTTCCACATCCTCTTGAAACGGTCGTCAAATCCCATGGCCGCGATGTCATCCCACTTTTCGTTGAACGTCTGGTGCCAACGGCGCAAGGTCAGGTCATAACTTTTGCCAAATTCGATCGATTTTTCGACAGCAAGCCCTGCCTTTTCGACCTGCTGACGCAGCACCGTGGGGCTGGGCAACATGCCCCCCGGAAAGATGTATTTCTGAATGAAATCAACGCCACGTTTGTAGATCTTCCAGCGGCGATCCTGCACGGTAATGATCTGCAAGGTCGCCAGCTTACCAGGCTTTAGGCGGTCGCGAAGCGTGTTGAAATAGGACGGCCAATATTTCTCGCCGACGGCCTCGAACATCTCGATGCTGGCGATCCCGTCATAGACGCCGCGTTCATCACGATAATCTTGCAGCTTGAACTGAACCAAATCAGAAATTCCAGCCTTTTCAATACGTTCCTTGGCATACTTAAACTGTTCTTTGCTGATTGTCAGGCATGTCATCTTTAGCCCGCGTTCTTTGGCAGCATATTCGGCAAATCCCCCCCAGCCACAGCCGATCTCAAGCACATGATCGCCCGGCTCAACGCCCATTTGGTTGACCATCGACGCATATTTGGCCGTTTGTGCCGCCTCAAGCGACTGTTGTGGGCCGTCCTCGAACAAGGCACTGGAATATGTCATCGTATCATCAAGCCAAAGCTTGTAGAAATCATTGCCCAGATCATAGTGATAGCTGATGTTCTTGCGCGCCTGCGTTTTGCTGTTGCTCTGCAGCCAGAACCGCAGCGATTCATATTTGCGCACCAGCCCCACGCCGGGAAATGAATCGTAGATATCTTCGTTGGCGTGAGCGACATCCATAAACGCCTGCAAGTCCGGCGTGCTCCACCAGTCATCCAAATACGCATCGCAAAAGCCCAGATCACCCTCGCGGATCAGGCGTGCAAACAGGTCAACATTTTTGATTTGGATCTCGGCTACCGGGAACGGGTCGGCTCCCCTAGCCCGGAACCGCCGACCGTCTGGCAAGACAAAATCCACCTGCCCCTTGTGCATCTCTTGTGCCATCGCAAACACACGCGCAAAATATCTGGGAAGGGACGCTTGCCCGTTAGTACTGGTCAAAATCATTTCTGCTCCCTGGACGCGGGATTAATCGCGCAGTTAAAGGTTAGGTGCACCAAGCACGTTCACCAAGCGTTAAAAGTTTCGGTTTTTGTAAAGATCAAGCGCCCGCGCACGCCCTTTGTCCAAGGCAATGATCCGATCGGGATACTCATCCGTTGGTGCCATGTGCCAGCGCTTTGGAATGGCGTCGAAAAAGGCCAGCGCATCCTTGTGCGGATTTGCGCGCCCTTCGGCTATCCAGCGGCTTGTATAGTCGCGGTTCTTGTCGAACTTATCCAGCTGGGTCGCGGGGTTGAAAACGCGGAAATACGGCGTCGCATCGGGGCCCGACCCTGCCGCCCATTGCCAGCCCATTGCATTGCTGGCGGGGTCCCAATCGATCAAACATTCCTCGAACCATTTTTGCCCGATACGCCAATGGCACATTAGATGCTTGGTCAAATAACTGGCCACAATCATGCGCCCACGGTTGTGCATCCGCCCCGTCACATACAACTCGCGCATGGCTGCATCAACAAAAGGCTCACCGGTGCGGCCTTGTTTCCATGCCTTGACCTCGGTCAAGCGTTCATCTTCGTTCCACGGAAAGGCCGCCCATTCCTCGCGCCAATTTTGGTCCAGAATGCGGGGCGTGTGATACATCAGATGATAGGCAAATTCGCGCCAGACCAGCTCCTTAAGGAATGTCTCGGCCCCTTGCTTGCCATCATTCAAGGCGCGTTGGCCCGCGTGCCAGCATTGATGCGGGCTGATTTCGCCAAGTGACAAGTTTTCCGACAGGTTCGACGTGCCATCCACACCTGGCAGATCGCGGTTCTGCTTATATTCGGCCACACCATGCGCCATAAAGGCCCCGAGACGGGACTGCGCGGCCTTTTCGCCCAGTTGAACAAACGGGCGCACCACATCAGCACCGCGCCGCATGTCAGCCCCCATCTGCCAACTGTCCAGATCATCACTATCGGGCCATTCTTTAGGTGCCTTCAGCTTCGATGGAGCTGGCAGCGGCGCATTAACACCCGTGTTCTTCACCGAATTCCAAAAGGGAGTGTACACCTTGTAATAGCCGCCAGCCTTGGTCTCGACCGTCCAAGGTTCAAACATCAGATGTCCAGCAAAGGACTGCGCATCAATTCCCGCTTCTTTCAGCGTTTCTTTGATCTGGCTGTCGCGTTTGGTGGTTTCGGGATCATACAACCGCGACCAATACACCGCCCCGGCACCGGTTTGCGCAATCAGGTCCTGCAACACCTCAAGTGCATCCCCTTTACGCAAAACAAGCCGACTGGCCTTTTCGCGCAATGTTTCGGCAAAGCTGCCAACCCCCAAACCCAAACGCCATTTCGGCGCAGCAGCAAGCCCCTCAACAAGATCGTCATGGATAAAAACAGGAATTACCGGGCGGCCAGTTTGCGCCGCAGCATGCAAAGCGGGGTGGTCAGTCATCCGCAAGTCACGGCGAAACCACACAAGGATTGGGGCTGTATCAGACAATGAAAAACTTCTTTGATTAACTTCTTTGTAATTTAGAAAGAGAGATAGTCCGAAGTCACTGCTTTCAAGGGCATATTCTCATTTCCGAGAGTTTGTCGCAGATAACCAACATCATCTCACCCAAGTGGCGCATAAACTACCCGGCTAGCGTGCAATTCTATAGGGAAGAGCGCATGCCCCCCGTCAAAGGGTGGCCGCACCCTCTTGGATGCGGCCCCAATAGGTGACTTGATCAGCCGTTTACATCAACCACTACGCGGCCTCGGACCTGACCGTTCAAGATATCTTTGCCAAGTTGCGGCAAGTCCTTAAGCGTTGCAGGCACGATCATGTCCTCAAGCTTGGCCATCGGCAGATCCTTTGCCACCCGCTCCCAGGCGCGCAACCGATTTTCATAGGGCTGCATCACGGAATCGATCCCCAAAAGGTTCACACCGCGCAGCAAAAACGGGATGACTGTTGCAGGCAAACCAGCGCCGCCAGCCAGACCGACAGCCGCAACAGATGCGCCATATTTCATCTGCCCCAACACCCGCGCCAACATTTCGCCGCCAACGGCATCAATGCAGCCCGCCCAGGTTTCCCCTTCCAGCGGACGTTTAACCGTCTCGTTGATCTCTTCGCGCGCGACTATCTGGCTGGCCCCAAGCGACTTGAGGTAATCTGACGTCTCGGGCCGCCCGGTGACACCTGCAACTTCATGGCCCAAAGCGGCCAAGATGGCGACAGCAACTGAACCGACACCGCCCGCAGCGCCCGTGACCAATACAGGTCCATGACCGGTTTTCAGCCCGTGATCTTCCAGTGCCATGACAGCCAGCATTGCGGTAAAACCCGCCGTGCCCACAGCCATTGCCTGCCGCGTATCAAGACCCTTGGGCAGCGGCACCAGCCAGTCGGCTCTAACGCGCGCCTTTTGCGAATACCCGCCCCAATGCGCCTCTCCCACACGCCAGCCGGTCGAAACGACCTTATCACCGGGCTTGTAGCGATCATCGTCAGAGGCCTCGACTGTGCCAGCAAAATCAATGCCGGGAATATGCGGGTACTTGCGAACCAAACCGCCGCCCGGCCCGATGCACAAACCATCCTTGTAGTTCACCGTCGAATACTCGACCGCAACCGTCACTTCGCCCGCTGGCAACTGATCCAGATCGATCTGTGTCACTGCTGCAGAGGTCTTGCCGCTCTCTTCGTCCTTGGTCACCATCAATGCATCAAACATATTCTCTCCTATCGGGGTCACATTTCGTCACCCGTTCATTTTGCCAGCTAAACTGCGGGGAGTCCGAGGGGCTGGCCCCTCGGTCCCCAACTCTCATCCCGGCTCTTACGCCCAGAAATTTTCGCGTACGTTTGCATCGCGCAGCCCTTGGGGCGTGCGGACTTGCACCTCGCAACCCTCGTCCCAATGGGTCATCCGCACCATGCCTATGGCCACGTTGGTTTTGAAATCAGGCGAATACGCCGCCGAGGTCACTTGCCCGACCTTCTTGCCCTTCGCCTCGATATCCCATGCCCGATCGCAGGGCGGCACCGCATCGCCCAAGATATCAATCGCGCGGACCTGCTTGGTCGGCCCTTCTTTGGCCACCCGCAACAAGGCATCCCGGCCGATACAACCAATCGCCGTCTGGGTGTCACAAAACCGTCCCAAGCCACATTCGTGGGGCGTATTGTCATCGGTCATGTCATTGCCATAGCTCAGCAATCCGCCTTCGACCCGCTCGATCCCGTTCGGGCAACCTGCGCGCACATCCAGATCACGCCCGGCTTCCATCAAGGCATTCCACAAAGGCATACCCTTGTCTTCGCCGTCCACGTAAATCTCAAAACCACCCTGTTTCGAATAGCCTGACCGCGCTACGGCCATCGACCGACCTTCGAAATCAAACATGCCAAAGCGGAAGAAACGGATGTCACGCACACCGTCCCCGAACACCCGCGCCAGAAGATCATCAGCCTTGGGGCCTTGGATCGCCAGCGGGCTAATGTCAGGTTCGTCGATAAGCACATCAAGGCGGTAGCCATTGGCAATCCCCTTGACCCACAGCATCAGATCACTGTCGGCAATGGAAATCCACCAGCGGTCCTCGGCCAATTTTACTGCGACCGGATCATTCAGCATGCCGCCGGTTTCATCGACGATGGGCACATAGAAACACCGCCCCGGCAGCATCCCGCGCAGATCGCGCGGCGTCAGCATTTGCATCAGTTTGGCTGCATCGGGACCGCGCAATTCGACTTGCCGTTCACAGGCGACATCCCAGACCTGCACCGCCTCTTTCAGGTGGTGGTAATCTTCCTGCACACTATTGAAGACCGTGGGCAGCAGCATGTGGTTATAGACGGTATAGGCAGACACACCTGCCGCCTCTACACCCTCAGAAAACATCGTGCGCCTGATCCGGCGCGAAGGAGAAATCAATGCCATTTAGTCAAACTCCGGCAAAAAGGTGATGTCACGGACCGGCAGGTGCAGGTCCTATCGGTCAGCTTGGCTAGACCCGCTTTCGCAAACTGATCTATGCCTGCTTTGGTTTAAGCGTTCGGACCTTGCCAGTTTATTGGACAAATCTCAGCAGACTTGCCGCCAAAGTCCCAGACACGGCCATAGTCGCGGACTTTCGACTTCAAGCCTTTGGCCGCAATAATATCCGGCCCCATCCAGTACTTCGAATTCGAAATCATCACCGGATGGTCCGGCGACTTGCCAGCGATCATCTCGATTTCACCCGCAATTTTTCGACCGATCTGGATTGACCGTTTATTGCCGTCGCGGATGATCTTTACCGGCGCGCGTTCGGCACCAATGATCTCGGATACCAGCATGGTGAACAAACCCGTGGTCCCGCCTGCGGCACCTGAGAAAATCTGCAACAACCCGTTATACGCTTTGCCGCTGGCATTCTCGTCAACGTAAGCGGCGACCTTCCAGTTGCCCTCGCCCATGCGTCCCGGAATATCGACCAAAAGGCCGACGTTCAGGCCGGACAGATCTTCGCCTTCAAAGTGACCTTCGTCGATCGCAATAGCCATCCATGCGTGGCAATGCCCTTCTGTGGGCGGGTGTGCGCCAAGGCTGACCACACAGGGGCAGAACAATTCGCACGAGCAATTGAGGAACAATTCGCCCTTGATTTGCCAATTGGTTGGCGTCGCCTCGCGGCGTTTGGGGTTGGGCATGCGTTGATCAATGCGTTGACTGATCGGCAAGCGGTCTGCGTCGGCTTTTTTGTTGGTCGCCATCTTATCCTCCTGAGTACAAGGGCCAAGCTGCCACAGCGCATGCGCCAAGGATCAGCAAAACACCCATTGGTTTTATTACTTTATGCCCGATTTGGGGCAGTTTTTCGAGCACCATGAACAAGGTCGCCAACCCCATCCAAGCCAAATTCATCACACCGCCTGCAAAACCAAGCGCCATAAAGCCCCAGCAACAGGCCACACAGAACGTGCCAAGTCCCAGCCCCATGCGCAAACCGCCAGCAAATCCCGCCCGCCAATGGCCTATGAAATACATCATCGGCGAATGGCACACACCATGGCAGATTTCCTTGGTGCGGGTGAATTGATACAGCCCTACGGCCAGTAACAGCGCGACCGCAAACCAACGTGATTTTGCGATGCCCAGCATGTCGATCACGCCACCATACAGCAGCGCCATCTGCACGCCTGTGATGACTAGGGCAAACCCAACCCACATGATGAAATAGCCTAGCAATACACCAAACCACCCTGCCCGCGTGCCGTTGGCGCTGGCAATCAGGTCTTCGTAGCTGCGCAATGTCGGGATCATCGTAGGCAGCATCATCGCGGCCATCATTGCGGCCCACATCACGGCCAAAGGCCCGAAGCTGGCCATCGGCATGTACATGTCCATGCGGGGGTCCATGCCGCGCATCATCTGGCCCATGGTGTCAGGGCGGCCCAGCAAATCCAGCCCCATTCCCGTGCTCATCGCGTACATCATTGCCCAAGCAGCAAGGATCAGGCCGAAAAAGCCAAGCCAGAGCGCAGAACGGATCACGGGTGCCATGTGACGCAATCCTCCCTGATGTGCGCGACTCGGTGCTTGAAAAAGTAATGTCAGACATTTAAAGTTTTTCCAAATCCTAAATGTAAGACATATGAAAACTGACCCCCTTGCCCCGTCCGATTTATCCGCACAGATTGCCGCCAGCATTCGCGACGCTATCGTCAGTGGTGCGCTGATTGTTGACGAACGCCTACCGTCCGAGGCTGAACTGTCACTGAAATTTGACGTGTCCCGTGCCACCGTGCGCGAAGCGCTAAAACGGCTGGCTGCCCAATCGCTAATCCGCACGCAGCGTGGGGCCACCGGCGGAGCTTTCGTCAACCGCATTAGTTTCGAGGCGGCGCAGGAACAACAGATCACGACATCAACCTTGCTGCTATCCATGAACGACGTGAGTTTCGAGACCGCCTGCGAGGCCCGATATGCATTAGAACGCGCCTGTGCGCCGCTCTCGGCCAAGCGACGAAAAACCATTCACATCAGCCGGATGCGGGACGAAATTAAACTACAAGGCAGCGCGAACCTAACAGATGAGGCATTCTGCGCCTCTGACGTGGCATTTCATCGGGCCCTTGTGGATGGCGCGCAAAACCCGGTTCTAAGCTATCAACTGGCCGGGGCCGTCGAGGCCATGCAACCGTTGATGAATATCATCACTTTCACGGCGCGTGACCGGAACGCGATCATCAGTTTGCACGTGGCCATTGCAGATGCTCTTGAAGCAAAGGACGAGGGCCGGGTCACGGCGGCACTGAAAGATCTTGAGGACGAAACACAGCGTCTGGCACAAAGTGTGTTTTCCAGCCGGGCGCGCACAGAACCGTCCTGACACCCCAAGCATCACGCGCGTCTGACGTTTCTGGCCGAATGGCACCCGATCCTCACGTCTTCGAGAGCAGACTCGCCGCATGAGACAAACACGCATTTTTCTGGTATGCTTGGGCTGTTAGATAAGCGTCCTCGCGGTATTGGGTTCTTATTGATCCGATCCTGCTGGACTGTGCAGCGAGGTGTCTGAAATGGTTCAAACTATTGGTAACCCTCTGTCCTGGACGGCCAAGGTTTTCGGCCGCGGGATGCGCCATCTTGAAGAAGGCACAAGCGAGCTTGGCGGTGACGACGATACCGCGATCGTGATACGGCATATTGGCATTGAGGATCTTCGGTTTGCCCTGAGAAAGGGCTTTGAGGACTTTCAAGCGCTTCGGTCTGATGCGATCTTTATCGTACTGATCTACCCCATCATCGGCGTCTTGCTGGTGTTGTTCGCGTCGAATGCCGATCTGCTGCCCATGGTGTTCCCGATGGTCTCGGGATTTGCGCTGCTTGGTCCGCTCGCGGCTGTCGGGCTCTATGAAATGAGCCGCCGTCGTGAGCTTGGACTCGACACAGGTTGGGTGCACGCCTTTTCGGTGATCGGGTCGCCGTCGTTTGTTCCAATCCTGGTTCTGGGCGGGTATCTTGTGGTTCTGTTTACCGCGTGGATGCTGTGCGCAAACTGGATCTATGCGCTGACATTGGGGCCAGAGGCACCCGTGTCCCAAACGGTGTTTGTCTCGGATGTGCTGACAACCGGAACAGGTTGGGTCATGATAATTGTCGGCTGTTTTGTGGGATTTGTGTTTGCAGCGACAGTGCTTGCCACCAGTGTGGTATCCTTTCCGCTCTTGATCGACCATCATATCGGCGTTCCCAAGGCCGTGGTGACGTCGGTCAGGATCACCCGCGAGAACCCGTTCACCATCGCGGTTTGGGGTGCGATCGTTGCCGGACTGCTGGGCATCGGGATGATCACGATGTTTCTGGGCCTGATTATCATCCTGCCGGTTCTTGGGCACGCGACATGGCACCTGTATCGGCGGGCCGTCGCCAGCGCCCCGTCCAAACGGACGGCGCAAGATCACACCTGAATTGCAACCTGTTTTCTGTGCTTTCCCTTGCAACAGTGCACGTGGCGTCCTATATCTGAATTGTCCTTAGGGACTATGGGTATAAACGCGCATGTAATACGCGGTTCGGACCCGGGGGCGGTACCCGGCGACTCCACCAAATATCCGTCATTTGCGGATCATGGGGTCGAAATAGGATCGACGAACGTCTAAAGATGTAGCTTTATCTCGGCTGACTGCCACCGTTATCGGCGTAAAATGTACAATTGCAAATGACAATCGTGCTCCAATGGCGATGGCCGCGTAAGCGACCGGAACTGTTGAAACTTAAGTCCTTGGGTTTAGCGACCTAAGGCGGGGTTTGCAGGTACCTGGCAACAGAAACCTGCGCTTTCACCTCCACCTCAGTATGCAGTGATTTCTCGGCAAGGGCCCTTTTGCCTTGGGCGTTATAATAAAGGCTAATGTCTTCGGCGACGATTTCCCCCCATCTGGAATTATCGCAGAGTTTCCTTGACGGCGGCGTTTGTGCCGTGTCAGTCAGGTGGCATGGGGAGTGTCGCGAACGCCCCGTGAGGCGCCAGCCAGAGGTTCGCATGTTTCCCGACTGAAAGGATGCATGCCATGGCTGCCCCAAACGAAATTTCTGTGCCCCAGCTTCTGCGCTTGATCGGCACCCCTACTGCCCCAACAATTATCGACCTCTCGCTGGATGATGACCACGCGGAAGATCCATTTTTGATACCCGGATCGGTACGGCATCCCCATACGGATTTGGCCGGGCTTAAACAGCGGATCGGCACCACCGGGTGTGTCATTCTGTGCCAGAAGGGCCTGAAACTTAGTCAAGGGATGGTCGCGCGGCTTCAGGCTGATGGGATTGCGGCGGAATATCTGGCCGGAGGCATGTACGGGTGGCGCGACCATCCGCTCACCACGCGCATACCGGTTGCCGCGCTGCCCCACTACATCGACGGGGCAACCCTGTGGGTCACCCGTCACCGGCCCAAGATTGACCGCATTGCCTGCCCTTGGTTAATCCGGCGTTTTGTCGACGCGGATGCGCGTTTTCTGTTC
>JAPKCR010000496.1 GCA_026421135.1 Sulfitobacter sp.
TCAGCCAGCAAAAGGACAAAAATAATCAACACACCCAGCGACACCCATCGCCCGATAAATTGGTTCACTCGCGTAATCGTACGGGCCAGTTGCATCATCGCTGCATGCTCCTTTTGTGCAAAAAGGGGGCGGCGCACCACATGCGCGCCGCCCGTCTGTCTAGATGTTCAGGTAGACGGGACTAGGCGTAGCCCATGTCCTTCATCAGTGTACGATAGATGTCTGCCGCTTTGGCTGCTTTTTCGCCCTTTTGGCCTTCGGCCTCAAGGATTTGCGTCGAGGCAGCGGCCAGCATTTCCAGCACGTCGTCCGGCAATTCCAACACTTCGATGCCATTGTTGGCAACACCTTCGGCCAATGCAATCGCCTCGAAATGTTGGTATTCGGCCGACCGCAGGAAGAACCGTGTCGTGATCGTATCAACCAGCGCGCTGCGCAGGTCATCTGGCAGACCGTTCAAGGCATCTTGGTTAAAGATGAATGCATCGGTGGTTTGGGCCAGAACTGGCTTGTAGTGGTACTTGCAGACTTCCCAAAGTGACATGGACTGCGCACCGATTGCTGCGCCCCAATGTGCGCCATCCACAACGCCGGAACTAAGCGACTGATACAATTCCGAGCCGGGAATATACTGCGGAGCCGCACCAGCGGCCGCCAGATAATCCAGCATCGCGCCAGAGGATCGAATTTTAAGCCCTTGGAAATCGGCCGCGGATTCAATCTTTTTGGACACGACCATTTCAGTTGGCAGTACCTTTTCGGACATCATATGCACGCCATCTGCGTTCAGGTCCTCATTAACCAACGCTTCGATGCCGAGGTTCTTCATCGCATGTTCCATTTCCCACGCCTGACGCAGGGTGCCGGGGATGCCATAGGCAAATGTCGCGGCTTCAGCTTGGTCCGAGATATAGGACGGGCTGATCGTACCCATGGGAACAACGCCCTTGCGCACGATGTTATAGATGTCTGGCCCTTTGGCGAATTCGCCAGCGCCCAGCAATTCGAGTTTGAACGCGCCTTCAGTTTTTTCCTCAAGCAGTTTTGCGACAACGCCCAAGCTATCGGTAAAGGAACTAGAGGCTTTGGGCCAATGTGCTTGCACGCGCCACGTTACTTCGCCTGCTGCAATTGCTTTACCAACAAGCGCTGGCGATGCGACGGCTGCAACTGCGGCTCCCCGCAAAACAGACCGGCGGCTCAGCTTCATATTCTCTTTTGTCATGTCTTCCTCCCGTTGAATTCATAAATTGACGCGCCTCGGTCCGGCCCGCCTATTCCGCCAGCATACACAGCGAAAAATTTCCCGTAAGACGACCCTGACAAATGTCCGGATGAACCTCAACTGATTTGTTAACAAATTTGAGCAAGCCTTGGCAAAGCGATCACAATTGGCCCAATCTCCCGGAAGAGTTGGATCTAACGCGCAGCCGTTCCCTCGGAAACGCTTGCGGGCCCGACGAATAAACGTCGGGCCCCATCGACACAAACGTGCCGAAGCGTGCCTTCACATGGGTGGGTTTGGCTTAGCTATCGCGAAACGCGCGGGTGAAGTAATCGGCCAGCGGTTTGACGAGATACGTCATGGGGGAATGGTCCCCGGTCCGGATAAATGCCTCGACCGGCATACCGGGTAGCAAAATGGTCCCTTTAGCCAATTTTGCCATCTCGCCCGGACTTAACATGATCTCTACCCGGTAGTACGACATTCCTGTCACCTCATCCTCAAGAGCATCAGCCGAAATTTGGGCAACCTCCCCCGTCAGTTCTGGCGTCTCTCGACTGTCTAGCGCTGACATTCGTAGATTTACCTTCTGGCCGACCGATACCTGATCGATATTAGTTGGCATTACCCGAGCAATGATGACCAATGGCCGGTCCTGAGGCACCAGATACATCAACGGTTCCGCAGCACGCAAAACCGATCGCGGCGTCTGCACCTGCAGTCCGTAAATGATACCGGATACAGGCGCATGGATTTCGAGCCGGTCAATCTCGGCCTTGAGGGCACGGCGTTTTTCAGACAGCTCCAACTCGCGGTATCGCAAATCACGTAGGCGCGTGATCGCCTCCTCTTGGCTGGCAGTACCCAACTTGAGGATTTCAATGTCGATCTCGGTCGCGCGTTCAAGCGCTTCGGCCTTCGCTGCGACGACCTCCCCGATTTGACCGCTTAGCTTTGCATCTTCGCGCTGCAGGGACAGGACAGCCGATGATTTCGCAAGGCCACGATCACGTAGTGATTGTTGGTTCTGCAGTTCTTCTTCGATGAACTCAAGCTGCCGTCTTAGCGATTTCGCCTGCGCATCCACACCTTCAACCTGCGCCTCGATCTGGGATCTGCGCAGCCCAAGCTGCTCAATCTGTTGGGCCACTGAAGCGCGCCGCGCATCAAAAAGGTTCTGTTGCCCCACCATCAGTTCCTGCATCTCAGGGCTCTGCTTTCCGGCCTCGATTAGTTCAGCATCAAAGGTGATGGTGTCCAGTCCATCTCGTTCTGCCTCTAGACGGCCCCGCCGCGCGACAAGTTCGAAAAACTGTCCTTCTTCGATTAGTATCTGGGTATCAAGCTGTTGCGGATCCAGACTTATCAGGACATCTCCGGCCGAAACCGTATCACCTTCTTTTACGAAAATCTGTTCCACAACCCCGCCGGTTTCGTGCTGGACAACCTGCTTGTTGCGCTCGACCTCGATCTTGCCTGATGCCACCACGGCACCGGCAATTTTGGTTTGCACAGCCCAAGTACCAAATCCGCCGATCAACACAAGCAAACAGACAAGCCCGCTTCTAATAGTGGTAGCATAGTAATCACGCACCGCCATGCGGGACCCAGCCGACCCACGGCTGTGTACCCACCATCCCGTAGGATGTTCCGGCGACATGCGTTTGAGACAAGCTACGGCACGCCCCCCCCCGCTCCGCCCAATTAGGCTTCGCAGGAGGTTCGTTGAGCTCTGGAG
>JAPKCR010000497.1 GCA_026421135.1 Sulfitobacter sp.
GATCTGAGGGCGCGAGCTTGAGATCATTGACCCTTCGGCGCGCACGATTTCGTCGACCCAAGCGAAGGCCGCCCACAACACGAACAGCAGCACCGTGGCCCCACACAGCCAGACCACCATGGATGGCCCCCGCATGGTGTCGGTCATTTGGTCACCCAAGTTGGTGGTGCTGACATTGCTCATGCGACATGTCCCGTATTACCGGCCAGATGCGCCAGCACTTTTCCCTTTGGCCCGTCCACGGTCATGCGGCCGTCCTGCAAGACCAGCGTGCGGGTTGTCAGCGCCAGAATGGGGGCGCGGTGCGTCGCGATCACAGCAGTACGTCCTTCCATCCAATTGTGCAGGCGCGACACTAACGTCGCTTCAAGATTTTGGTCCAGTGCGGCGGTCGGTTCATCCAGCAGGCAAATCGCTGGGTCTTGCAACCACAGCCGCGCCCAGCCGATCGACTGGCGCTGGCCAATAGACAGACCGGCTCCCGCATCCTTTATCTCAAGATCCAGACCCTTGTGGTGGTTCTTGACGAAAGGTCCAAGGCCCGCAAAATCGAGCGCCGCCAGCAGGCGATCATCGTCCCGCTCCAGCATGGTCAGGTTCAAGTTGTCACGCAAGCTGCCCGAAAACAGGCGCACGTCTTGGCCTAGGTATCCGATCAAGCGGCGCAGGTCGCGCGGTTCGATCTGGGTCATTTCGGTGCCGTCAATCAAAACGCGGCCTTCGGTCGGGGCATAAAGCCCGCTCAGCAACTTGAGCAGCGAAGATTTGCCCGACCCGTTCGCCCCCAGCACCGCCACATGTTGGCCCGGCTGGATCATCATGGTTTTGATCTCGAGCGTGGGCGCGCCGTCATCTTCGTAGCGAAAGATCACATCGCGCAGCTCGAATTGGCCTTTCAGCTTTTCGCGACGCAGGTATGTGCGGTCTTCGGCGGTATCTTGGGGTGCGGCCACGATGGCGTCTAGCCCGTCGAGCGCCCCTTTGACATTGCCCCAACGGGCCATGGTGCCCGATAGCTGGGTCAGCGGGCCAAGAGTGCGGCCCGTCAGAATGCCCACAGCGATGATCGAACCGACAGTAAATTGCCCCGCAAAGACCAGATAAGTGCCCACGATCACGGCTGCGACATAGGTCGCTTGCTGGATACCTTGGCTCCAGAATGTCAGGAATGACGCCAGTTTACGTTGTTCTGAGGATTTGACAGACGCCAGCGTGTTCAGCTCGGTCCACAGACGCATGATGCGGTCTTCGGCGCGTTGGGTTTTGACGGTATCCAGCTCGAATATCGCCTCGTGCAGAAGCCGCGAGGATTTGGTCGAGGCACCCTGAGTTTCCTGCGTCAGCTGGATCGCTTTCTTTTGCAAAAAGAACCCGGGAACCAGCATCAGGATACCGCCCAGAACCAGCACCCAAACGACATTGCCCGCAATGCTGGCCACAAGGAAGAGGAACACAAAGATGAATGGGATATCGGCGATTGTGCCGATCGTCGAAGCAGTAAAGAATTCACGCACCGAGCCGAATTCGCGCATTGCGGAAAAAAGCTGGTTCGGGGCTTGGCCACGGGTGTCGGACCGCATGCCCAACAGGCGTTTCATCAAGGTATCCTGGACAGCCATTTCAATCTGCCGTCCGGCCCCGTCCATTAGCCGTGCTCGGGCCATCTTGAGAAAAGATTCCATCAGCAATGCCAGACCGGCACCGGCGGCAAGCACCCAAAGCGTCGCCTCGGATTGATGGGGGATCACGCGGTCATAGACTTGCAAGGAAAACAGCGCGACGGCGACGGCCAGTAGGTTGGCCACAAAGGACCCCATAGCGACTTCGATCAACTGGCGGCGAAAACGTGGGAACTGCCCCCAGAACCAATGTGCTTTGATGCTGTCAGTTTTGTGGGTCTTCGCCACGGTCTTGAGCGACGCCTCGGCGCGGACAATCAGACCAGCAAAGAAGGGTTTAAAATCGGTGATCGGGACCATGGCGCGGTTGTCAGTGCAAGTGGTGTCAAACAAGATCAGATCGCCACGCGACTGTCCCATGACCAGTAGCACTTGACCAGATGTCATATAGGCAAGTGCGGGCCACAAATCCTTGGACAGCCCATCGACGCGGCTGACCTGCGTCAGCAAACCAACGCTTTGCATGCCTTTGGCAATTGCGTCCGCCTCTTGATCGGCTTGGGCCCCTTCAGTGGAATTGGCGGCAATTGTTTCGAACACATCGCGGGCCGTGGTTTCGACGCCTAACAACCCTGCATAGGTCGCCGCCAGTGACGCGCGCGCCACCAGACGGTCTTCTAGGCGGTTCACGTTTTCCGCCTTGGGTTGCGGGGCATTCGCTGCTTTCAAGCGACCCCGGTTGCCGTTCGTAATGGTCAGCGTAAAGGTCGGCTTTTGGGTCAAATCGCGCTCCCGTCGGCGAGAACACCCTGAATTTGGGCCATCTCGATACGCAGGCGGACAACGTCATATTTCAGCACGACCTGCGACTGCTGCTGGCGGGCATAGGTTTCATAGACGCCGACGACATCCATCACCTGACGTTGGCCCGCATCATACTGTTCCTGAAAGATATCCAGGTTTCGCTTGGCCTGCGCGGCAAGGGTTGCGGCTTCGGCGGCTTGGCGAGTTTTGGCGCTGATCTGCTTTTCTAGACGGCGCAAGTTGCGGTTTGAATCTTCGACCGCTTGGCGCACCTTGCGGGTCGATGTTTCCTCGGCCATTGCGCTCGCTTCAAGCGATGCTTTGGTGCCGAACCCCAGAAGTTGATCAGACCCAACATTTAGCCCCAAATTGCTGCCTTCGCCAATGGTGCCACCAGCGGAAAGGCCGGGCAACTTGCCGGCGCGTTCAACTTTGGCGGCGGCGATGGCGCGGGTTTTTTCCGCCTCGGCACGCACCACGATAAGGGGTTCACCCGCGAAGGCATCGACCGGAATAACAGGGACGCCGCGCAAATCT
>JAPKCR010000498.1 GCA_026421135.1 Sulfitobacter sp.
CAGCAGCGATGTCGGAATTTGGATGAATCGCACGCCCCTCCGCAAGATTGCAGCCGCAAACCCCACAAGATCGCCAATTACTCCGCCACCCAAGGCGATAACAACGTCGTTGCGTTCGACCTTTTGTTCCAACAGCCAATCCACGCAACGCGTCAGCTGCGCCCAGCATTTCGTTGCCTCACCAGCGGGCAGGTTTAGCGCCTCCATGCTGATACCTTCTGCCGCCAGCCCTGCCCGCAAGCTGTCCAGATGCAAGGCGGCGACGGTTTCGTCGCTGATCACAACCACACGCGGACGCGGCAGAAACGGCGCAATGTAACTTCCTGCCTCAGCCAAAAGGCCCGGCCCGATTTGGATGTTATATTCACGCCCCGGAAGGGCCACATGTACGGTTTCACGCATTTATTATCTCGAGTACATCGGGCCGTGACAAAAGCGTGTCGATCACCCGGTTGGCCATCTTGTCAATTGACAGGTTCGGTGCGGAAGTCGTTGATAGATTAGCAAGTTTATAGACCGGGACCCGCGTATTAAAGAGCTTTTCCAACGTCTGGCGCGGGTTGTTGGTGCGTAACAAGGGCCGCGTGTTTTTGTATCTGACGCGGTTCCAAATCAGATCGATATCCGCATCCAGCCAAACCGACACCCCTTTGGCCGAGATGTTCTCGCGGTTTTGCTCTGACAGAAAAGCACCGCCGCCTGTCGAAAGGATGCCCGGTTCTTCTTCAAGCAGGCGGGCAATTACTTCGGTCTCGCGTTTGCGAAAAAACGGTTCGCCGTCCCGCTCGAATATCTCAGGGACGGTCAGGTTGGCGGCGGTTTCGATCTCGTGATCGCTATCCAGAAACGATACGCCCAGCTTTTCCGACAACGCGCGCCCCACGGCTGTCTTGCCGGCACCCATCATTCCGACCAGAACCACCGACTTTTTCAGTCGGTACTGGGGGCGTTTTTGGGCCATATCGGCTGGGGATTGCTCAAAATCGTTCATTTGTCTTTGAATGACGTGATCTTAGTGAAAAGGCCATATATAGATGTCCAAAATGTTCGAAAGAAAGCAGGCAGTGTATATGGGTAAGTTGATCAAGTTGTTGTTTTTCCTTTTGGTCTTCGGATTCATTGCGCTTATCGCTTATGCGTACCTTGGCCCGTTTTTTGGCGCAAATTTCGCGCCCGATCAAATCGAGGTGCGCGAACCCGTGCAACTGCCGGTGCAATGACGCCGATGATCAGGCAGATTTCCGCGCTTTGTCTGATGTGCTGGCCTGCATTAACAATGGCGCAGACACCCGTTGCGGATCAGGTCCCGCTGTCAGTGATCGACTGGCTTGGCCAGCAACCCAAAGCCATTCCGCGCAAACCAAAGCGCACCGTCAAACCGGCCGAGGCACCTGTCACCAAAACCGGGATGGCACCACCGGTAACGGTTTCCCCGTTAGGCGAAGGCAGCCCGCGCGCGATTGGTCTTGTGCCCGCCAAAGTGACCGGTCTGCCGCAGGATTTGTGGTCGGGCAGCACCGTAAGCGATATCATCGAGCGGTTCGACCATATGCCAGACCTCCATCTGCCAGCCGCGCGGTCGTTGTTTTACCGATTGCTGTTGGCCGAGGCGACGGCACCAGAAGGGCGGGCCGCCGAAGGTGATGCGCTGGCGCTGGCCCGTGTTCGTGCGTTGATCGACAATGGTGCGGTCGACCCTGCTATGTCCTTAATCGAACAGGCGGGTGTTGCCACGTCGCCAGAACATTTCGCCTTGTGGATGCAGGTTAGTCTGCTGGTCGGCACCGAGGACCGCGCCTGTACCTTGTTGGCGCAAAAGCCTTTTCTGACCACCGATTACAGCGTGCGCATTTTTTGTGCGGCGCGGGCTGGCAATTGGGACACGGCGGCACTGACCTTTGGATCAGCTCAAGCCCTCGAATTGTTGCCCCCCGAACGTCTGGCGCTTCTGGACCGTTTCCTGAACCCCGACCTGTTCGAAGGCGAAGAAAAATTGCCCACGCCGCGCAAGATGGATGCGATGGGGTTCCGTCTGTTCGAGGCGATTGGCGAACGACCCCAAACACGATCCCTGCCGCCAGCCTTTGCTGTGGTGGATCTGCGCGATGTGGCGGGATGGAAGGCGCAGTTGGAAGCGGCCGAACGGCTGACGCGCCTTGGTGCCCTGCCCGATAACCGGATTTTGGGCATCTATTCTGACCGCGAACCCGCTGCATCCGGTGGGATTTGGGACCGTGTAGAGGCGCTGCAAAGGTTCGATACCGCCTTGCGCACCCGCAGCGCAGAGGCCGTTGCGAAAACATTGCGCCCCGCATGGGATGCCATGCAAGAGGCCGAAATTGAGGTCAATTTCGCCGCCTTGTTTGCAGAAGACTTGCATTCGATCCCACTTGAGGGATCCTCCGCCCTGCTGCGTGACCGAATTTTGCTTTTGTCACCCTTTTACGAAACGGTCGGATCTGTGGCCGCCCCAAACCCTGAAACTGCGTTTCTGGCAGCCATTGCAACGGGGGCTGCTCCGAAGAGCATTCCGGATATGCGTCAGGCTGACGCAATCGCCAGCGCGTTTACCACACCATCGCCCCGGACCGTCCTGATCAATGATGCGCAAAACGGCAAGTTGGGGGTGTCCATTTTGGAAGCCATCACGCTGCTTGAAGACGGTGCAAATGGCGACACAGCAGCCTTACGAGATGCCTTATCGACCTTGCGCGCTTTGGGACTGGAAGACATCGCACGGCGCGCAGCCTTGCAAGTGCTGCTGCTGGAGCGTAGCTGATGCAGACTGCGACATTCCACTGGATCTCCGCCTTTCTTGAGGCCCAAGCAGCCGAGCTGGGTGCCGCGACAAATACGCTGTTGGCCTACGGCCGCGATCTTAAGGATTTTGACAGCTATCTTGCCCGCCGAAACCCTGATTTTGACAGCGTCGCCCGCGCAGATGTGGAAAGCTAT
>JAPKCR010000499.1 GCA_026421135.1 Sulfitobacter sp.
GAAGTGTCAGGAATCTCGCCAGTTTCGAAAAATATTTCCGCATGTAAAAAACAGCGTGGCGACATTTGATTTTTTTTACAGTATCGTCCGATTCAGCAAGTTTTGAATAGGGATTTTTACGGATGGCAAAGCCAGAAATTCACACGATGGAAGAGCTATCGGCAGCGATAGGCGTTTCGAGGCCGACCTTGTCGCGCTATTTTCAAGATCCCACAAAGGTCAGCAAATCCTCTGTTGAGCGGATACGTAGCGGACTGGAGCGGGTTGATTATATCCCCAATTTCTTTGCGACGCGGATGAACCGCAAGTCAACGGGGATGATCGGTGTGATCATTCCGTACCTCAATGACCTGTTCTTTACCCGCCTGCTTGAGTCGATTGAGCGCGCGGCCATGAGGGCAGGATATACAGTAATTACGCAGTGCTCACATTCAGATCCAGAGATCGAAGCCCGCGCGGCCGAGACGTTTTTGTCTATGAATGTAGACGGGGCTGTTGTTGCCCCCTTGGGGAACCATAGTGATCTCAATGTCTATGAGCGGTTGAATTCCAGGCTGCCTTTTGTGCTAATGGATTCGCGACCCGCACGGCTTTCAGGGGTCGACTTTGTGGGGACAGATCATGTTCAAAGTACTGGTATTATTACGGAATACTTGGCGCGTGTCGGTAGCCCGCCGGTTTTTCTGGCGATGCCTCGGGTGAACTTTAATGCCCTCGAGCGCGAGACAGCCTATATCGCCAAGATGGAGGAGCTGGACCTTGAGCCTATCGTGATTGGCGTGGATGAATTGAATTCGGACGGGCATTTCGAGGCGCATGGGCTGGCGGTTTTGGACGAGCATTTTTCGAAGGGTGATTTTATCAACTCTTCGATCCTGTGCGCGAATGACCGTGTGGCCATTGGCGCATTGCGCGCCGCGGCTCATCACGGGCTAGAGCCGGGTGCCTTGCGGCACGGCGGCTTGCGAATCGCAGGCCACGATGATTATCCGCTTTGCCCATTCATGATCCCGACATTGACGACCGTCGCCCAAAACGTTGACGCAATTGGGCAGGCAGCCATTGATCGGCTGATCGGAAAATTGACCCCGGAAAATTCCCAAAACAATCAGACAGTTCAGCTTATGGACGGGGTTCTGAAGATACGGGAATCGGCCTAGACCCTTTGCGATTGCTGCGTTGCGGCGTTGATAGTTGTAATATTATGTTGACTGCGGGCCAATCTCGCGCCTAGTATTGACACGTGTAAAAGTCTTTGGGAGGACAACCATGAACATGAAGCAACTTTTGCTGACCTCTGCGGTCGGCTTCGGTCTGTCTGCCGGCATTGCAGCCGCAGAAAGCCACGCAACCACAATTACAATCGCAACCGTGAACAACGGCGACATGATCCGCATGCAGGGTCTGACCGAGGACTTCAACGCGAAGCACCCTGACATTAATGTCGAGTGGGTCACCTTGGAAGAAAACGTGCTGCGTCAAAACCTGACGACAGACATTTCGACCGGTGGCGGTGCCTATGACGTTATGACAATCGGCACATACGAAGTGCCAATCTGGGCCAACAACGGCTGGCTGGTGTCCTTGAACGAAGGCATGGCTGACGATTACAACAAAGACGACTTGCTGCCTGCGATCGCCGGTGGCCTGACTGTTGACGGCGAACTTTATGCATCACCGTTCTATGGTGAATCCTCGATGGTTATGTATCGCACAGACCTGATGGAAAAAGCCGGCCTTGAAATGCCTGACGCGCCAACATGGACATTCATCCGTGAAGCTGCAGCAGCAATGACCGACCGCGAAAACGACATCAACGGTATCTGTGTGCGCGGCAAAGCGGGCTGGGGCGAAAACGGTGCATTCTTGACCGCGATGTCCAACTCGTTCGGCGCACGCTGGTTCGACGAAGAATGGAACGCACAGTTTGACAGCCCAGAGTGGGCCGCAACGCTTAACTTCTATCTGGACATGATGAAAGAATCCGGTCCGGCGGGCGCTGCAAACAACGGCTTTAACGAAAACCTGACCTTGTTCCAACAAGGCAAGTGCGGCATGTGGATCGATGCAACTGTTGCGGCATCTTTCGTAACGGGCGCAGATTCAACTGTTGCGGACAAAGTCGGTTTCGCATTGGCACCTGACAACGGTCTGGGCAAGCGCGGCAACTGGCTGTGGGCATGGTCCTTGGCCATTCCGTCTTCCTCTGAAAAGCAAGACGCAGCCAAAACCTTTATCTCTTGGGCAACTGGCCCTGCGTATGCAGAACTTGTTGCGGGTAACGAAGGTTGGGCGAACGTACCTCCAGGTACGCGTACATCGCTGTACGAGAACGCTGACTACCTTGCCGCAGCACCATTTGCAAAAATGACACTGGAAAGCATTCTGTCCGCTGACCCGACAAACCCGACCGTACAGCCCGTGCCGTACACAGGTGTCCAGTTTGTTGCGATCCCGGAATTTGCAGGCATTGCCAACCAAGTGGGCCAGCAGTTCTCTGATGCGCTTGCCGGCAATCAGACAGCCGAAGAAGCCCTTGCAAATGCACAAGAGCTGACCACAGAAGAAATGGAAGCAGCAGGCTACTAAGCCCGCGCAATTCCAGCAGGCGGCGCGTTCGGCGCGCCGCCTCGACTACCCCTAGTATCAACACATTCACCGACTGCTGGCATTTCCGCGAGGTCTCTTTGACCTCTCGCAAGCGTCACCTTTTCGTACATCTTTTCCCAACGTTAGGAGCTTTGTTATGGCGACAGCACATTCAAGATCTGCAGCCCGTATCATGATCGCGCCCGCTGTGTTTGTCTTGCTGGTGTGGATGCTTATCCCGCTTTGCATGACGCTCTACTTCTCGTTCGCGGACTATCGCCCGATGCGCGGCGTGTTCGAGGCATGGATCGGCTTTGACAACTATGCACGCTTCTTTAGTTCAAGTGCGTTTATCAAATCCCTG
>JAPKCR010000500.1 GCA_026421135.1 Sulfitobacter sp.
CCCGCCGGTAAGCTTTGGCGACGTTAAATGCGATGTTCGTGGCAAGCGATGTTTTCCCCATTGATGGACGGCCCGCAAGGATCAAAAGGTCAGAGGGGTGCAAGCCACCCAGCTTTTTGTCCATGTCGATCAGACCAGTGGATACACCTGAC
The DNA here is from genome assembly GCA_026421135.1 of Sulfitobacter sp. Taxonomy (GTDB): domain Bacteria; phylum Pseudomonadota; class Alphaproteobacteria; order Rhodobacterales; family Rhodobacteraceae; genus Sulfitobacter. Next base: position 153 of record JAPKCR010000500.1, read on the forward strand.
AGGCCCCCATCCCGTTGATAGGCCGCGTTGGCGACATTAACAGCGTCCGTTACCGCCTTGAGAAAGCTCTGAAATCCGGTTTCTGTCTGGCCTTGTTCAGCCAGTTTGTACAGCTGCTGTTCTGCTTCGACGATCTGTTCGCGCGGTTCCGACATCACATCAACTTGCGCGGCTTTTGCAGAAATATCGCGCCCAAGTTGGATCAAATCGCGCCGCACGGACAGATCATAGATCATCTGGGCATAGTCCCGCACAGCGAATGCGCTGATCGCAGCACCGGCCAGACGAACCAGATAGGCAGGCCCACCTAGCTCTTTCAGACCTTCGTCATCTTCCATGAACGCCTTTAGCGTGACGGGCGAGGCCAGATTGTTTTTGGCGATACGTGCGCTTGCGATCTCGAAGATGCGGGCGTGTACGGGGTCATAGAAATGCTTGGGGCCGATGATCGACGCCACGCGGTCATAAATATCGTTGTTGGTCAGGATCGCGCCAAGCAGTTGTTGTTCTGCCTCGATCGAATGGGGCATGGTTTCGGGTGCCTGAACCGTCAAATCGTTCGTGTTGATGCTGGAAATCTCGTTCATGTAACTGGTACCCTACTGCCTGTTTCCCCGGTCTCGGACTTAACCGAGACAACAGGGGGCCTGCAAATTGTATAACTTGTGGATAACCCTGTTCTTGTTGAATACTACAGGATTTTGCGGAAAAATATAGGGCAACTACCAGATAGTGTAGCGGCGCTAAGAGTTTTTCCGCGCGTCCTGCCATTCACTCGGGGCGTTTAAAAATGCCTCAACTTCACTCAGGGTTGAAGCATCAAACGCATTTTGAGCTTTGGCTTCGGCTAGAACATCCCACCATGTGCACAGACTGTGCAGGTTAACCCCGTGGTCCCCCAAGGTCTTTTCGGTTTGCGGGAATATGCCGTAGTAAAAGATCACTGCAGTATGCGCACAGGTGGCACCAGTATCGCGAATCGCATCGACAAAGCTGATCTTTGACCCGCCGTCGGTCGTCAAATCTTCGACCAACAACACACGCTGGCCTTCGGTCATCTCGCCCTCGATCCGCGCGTTGCGCCCGTAGCCTTTGGGCTTTTTACGCACATACGTCATCGGTAGCGCCATGCGTTCGGCGACCATCGCGGCAAACGGAATGCCCGCAGTTTCGCCGCCAGCGATGTTGTCAAACGCTTCGAACCCAGCTTCGCGCATGACCGTGACCGTCAGAAAGTCCATCAAGGTGGCACGAATGCGCGGATAGCTGATCAATTTGCGGCAATCGATATAGGTCGGGCTTGGCAGCCCGGACGCCAGCGTAAACGGCTCAGTTGCGTTGAAATGCACGGCCTTGATCTCAAGCAGCATCCGCGCCGTCAAACGCGCCATTTCGGTCGAATCGGGATAGCTGGTCGGAATCATCTGGGTAACATCCTTCTGGGGTGGCCTATGGCTTCTCTGGCTTTCAAATATCCTCGCCCAAGGCATAAAGTCTATGCCAATGGCGGGTCAATCTAGCGCGACGCTCCAATTTAGCGGCATCATCGGGTCGAACACAGTCACTGGCCCTTCGGGGGTGTCTATGTGGCTTGGATAGGTGGCTGGGGACCGCGTTAGCGTCATGGTTTGGACATTCGCTGGCAGCCCGTAAAACGCTGGACCGTTTAGCGATGCGAACCCTTCAAGTTTGTCTAGCGCTCCGTCCTGTTCGAACACTTCGGCGAGGATCGACATCGTATTGGGCGCGGTAAAACACCCCGCACATCCGCAGGGCAGCAGTTTGTTGGCATCTGTGTGGGGGGCCGAATCCGTGCCCAGAAAGAACCGCGGATCGCCTGATGTCGCCGCTTTGCGCAGCGCCAGTCGGTGAGTTTCGCGCTTGGCGACAGGCAGGCAATAGTAGTGCGGCTTAATCCCGCCAGCGAGGATGTGATTGCGGTTAATCACCAGATGATGGGTGGTAATCGTAGCCCCGAGGTTTTGATCAGCCGACATGACATAGTCAGCAGCGTCCGCTGTGGTGATATGTTCCATCACTACCTTCAGCCCCTGATGCCGTTTGCGGATCGGGTCCATCACGCGCTCGATAAAGACGGCCTCGCGGTCAAAGATATCAATGGTGGGATCTGTCACTTCGCCATGTGTGCACAGGGGCAGGCCGATTTCAGCCATGCGTTCCAAGACAGGCGCGACTTTGTCGAAATCCGAAACACCGCTGGCGGAATTCGTCGTCGCACCGGCGGGGTACAGCTTTACGGCAGTGATCAGGCCACTGGCATGGGCCGCCGCGACATCGTCCGGATCGGTATCTTCGGTCAGATACAGCGTCATCAACGGGGTGAAATTCGCGCCTTGGGGCAGGGCGGCCAATATCCGGTCTCGATAGGCCGCAGCATCTGCGCCGCGCACCACGGGAGGCATGAGGTTCGGCATGATGATTGCACGGGCAAAATGGGCGGCGGTATGGGGCAACACGGCGCGCAGCATATCGCCGTCGCGCAGGTGTAGGTGCCAATCATCGGGGCGTCGAAGCGTCAGTGTTTGTGTCATGGCAGATCAGCTAGCACAGGGGCATGATCCGCACCAGAGGGTGGAGACTTTTCCCGTGTCGCGTTTGGCCGTTTACGAGGCTTCGGATTGCTTGGCGTCGTTTTCAGATGTCTCTGATGTATCATCCACAGGTTCATCGGGCACTTTTACAGTTTCAACCTGCGACGCCGCGGGATTCTCATGTGTCTCTACCGCATCGATCTCTGAACTTGACTGCTCTTTTGAGGCCTCAAGCAGGCTC
>JAPKCR010000501.1 GCA_026421135.1 Sulfitobacter sp.
TGCTGAGGCTGGAACTGGTGGGTCGGGGAGCCGCAGGGCGCGGGGCGGTTGCCGCAGGCACAGGGGCCTCGATAGCGGCGGCGGCCGATGCGATTGGGTCGAGTGATGTTTCGCTGACCTCTGCAGGCGCGTCGATAGCATCTGCTTCTTGGGGTGCCTCAACGGCGACTTGTTCTTTGCGCAGGGCTGTGACGTTCAATTGGGCAGGCGCACCCGCCAACATGCCAAGTGCCTCTGCCGCATCAGATGAAATTTGTAAGCGTGGCCCCGGAATATCACGGGCGCGGCGGAACAATGCACCAACGACAAATTTGCCATTGGCGTTGTTGCGGATAATCACGCGTTCCGGGTCTTTGACGTCAGGGTGTGCAACCCAGACACCACCCAAAGACGGGCGGCCATCCCAAAGTCCATCTTCGGTGGTGGAGAACACATCAGGTGCCTCAACGTCGCGTTCAGTGGTTTTTGTGGCAGTGCCCGCGCGTTTGGGTGCGTCCGTCGCGCCATTGCCGCGCAAGGTCTGGCCAAGATTGAACTGGCCTGTTTCGTCACATCCCGCTAAAAAGAGTGTCGAAATGACGACAAGACCCGCATATTTTGCTGATCTGCCAAAACCCTGAATGATATTCGCGCTGCCCATCGCATGTATTCCTTGCCTGTCTTTGGCGCTGCTCGCACCCGAATTTACCAATTATTGGCACAATTAACGGTCCCCTGACGGAGATCTTGGATGCACTCTAGCCTGCCAAAGCCCATCTGAAAAGCGCCACAGGCCCTGATCGGCAAAAATCCCCAAAGCGCTCAGGTGTTTAAGTTGAAAAAGTAGGTTTGCAGAATCAATTCGCGCACTCTAGAGAGTGAATATCGGAGGAGTGGCAGAGTGGTCGAATGCACCGGTCTTGAAAACCGACGAGGGTGAAAGCCCTCCCAGGGTTCGAATCCCTGTTCCTCCGCCACAAAGCCGCGCAAGGCTTTGATAGGTATGAATAATATTTATTACTACTATTTTCTTCCCCCAGTGCTTCCCCCTTCGAAATTTCGATCGCACGCACAAAAATTTATGCTTGATGGTGAAAAGGGCGGTAACCAGACTTTCGCTGCAGCTGCGAGACCTGAGTTCAAGTCACGGAGAAGCGGACCTTAAGGATGAAATTCTTGTGCAGGAGCAGTGAACGGCGGCGGTGAGCCCAAACTGTGAATTCGTTTTTTGTGCTACGTGCGCTCGCAGCGCCGAAATTGCTGCAACAGCGTAAACTCCTAGGCCGCTGCGCGGCGGGAAACCGGTCATTCATGCGAACCACAGCGGAAATGACACGCTCAAGGGCCAAGTTGTGGACAGAGTTAGATTTTGCAGCGGCTGCGCCAAGGTCCGCTTTAGGACTTTTTAAAACACGCATACACTGATCGGGACCGGTTGTTCAGGCGTTCCACCGCTCAGTTAGCATTGTCCCTCTCAATTGATTTAAACAATTATTTTGCCGCCTCTAAGAATCCCGGCTTCCCTAAGCATGTGATTTATTTGCTGCGCGGCGTCTAACTCCTCCTGAGTTGCCGCATCCGCAATTTGGTCAAAGCAGTATTCCCGAAGCATTGACTGTGTGCACCGCTTTGTAATCGGTTGCTGTGACACATTGGAATTTCGCAGGGCACTCTCGGCAACGCTGAAATTGTCCGACAGGGCCTCTTGCCGCTGGGGGTCGACGAATACATTTCCTTCTATCCCGGCAAATCGGCGTATCCGATTGATACGGTCATCGCTACAGTCCAGAAGTGCAGCCATGGCGCGCACCTTACCCATAGGCGTGGTCTTTCCAACATACCCATAAGGGGCACAATCGGACCGCTTCAATACTCTGTTCATCACGGGGTCGATTACGGTAACGATGTCGGAAATGCCCGAATCTCTAGCATATTCCAGAGAAGCTGCCATCAACTCGCAGGTTGCGTAACTGATGGAATTGGGGGCATTTCCACGCTCAAGAACTTCGGTATCCACGCAGAATCGCGTAGATTCCCAAAGGGTAGCGCTGCGCAGCGGTGGCTCTCCATCTAAGATACTGGAAAAGACGTCCGACAGCATGTGTGGGCCCGTCGTCTGCAACGCACGGACACACGACACGACACGATTATCTTCATTCACGCCTATTACATATGCGGGATCAAGTGCATCATACTGGTCAATTTCGCGCCCGTCCTGGATGTCGACTTCCCATCCAAGGCGCCCCCCAAACACTCGAGCCCGCAACGCAAACATTTCATCGAGAAGTTGCGTGTAACGATGCCGGTTAATACCATCGATGACTATGATCATGTTTCTCTCCACTTTTCTGTTGTCTAAGAGAGGATCATGTTTTTAGTAGTGAAGGCTATTGGGGGAATCCCGTAGGTGCATCATTCAGACAGGATAGATCAGGCCAAGTCCGATAGCGCGGCCCACCGCCTGAGGGGTGCTGAGTGCAGTCAACTTCGTTCGACTGGAGCGCAAGTGAACTTCAACGGTCCTATTCGAAATTGACAGGATGTCGGCTACGTCTTGCTGCGATTTTCCCGCTGCAACCCATTGCAGGATCTCGGTCTCACGGACCGATAGGGAGGGATGCATTAGTTTTTGGTTTAGTGTGCTCGCCTTCAATACATGGTCGTGTAAATGCACGGCCGCTATTTGCAAATCTCCAAGGATTGAAGTCTTCAGCAGCTTCCATTCCCGATCCGAACAATTGCGCGTAACGCTAAAAAGGCCAACATCTCCAAGGGGCCCACGGACCGGTACAGTAAGACCCTGTTCGGCAATGCCAAAGTCATGCGCTGCACGAAAGATGGTCTGGAAAGATGCTTCGTTGCGTAGCTGCTGCCAATCTACTGGTGCAGTACTACGGCTCGTCATGAGTAGAGTCGGATCCTTATGCTGGAACCCTTGCTTGATGTAACGTGCCTGCCAATCGTC
>JAPKCR010000502.1 GCA_026421135.1 Sulfitobacter sp.
GGCAGGCCGCACGAAGTTCCTCAGCCTGAAGAAAGGCTATCATGGCACCCACATCGGTGGCGCGTCAGTGAACGGCAACGCCAACTTCCGCACGGCGTACGAGCCATTGCTGCCCGGCTGCTTTCACATCCCTGCCCCATATACCTACCGTAACCCATTCAATGAAACCGATCCTGAGAAGCTCGCGCATCTGTGCGTTCAGGCATTAGAGGACGAGATTGCATTCCAAGGGGCGGGCACAATCGCTGCGATGATCATGGAACCGATCCTTGGCGCGGGCGGCGTGATCCCGCCCCATAAATCCTTCGCGCCGATGGTGCAGGACGTTTGTAACCGCAAAGGTATCTTGTTGATTACAGATGAGGTTATCACTGCCTATGGCCGCACCGGTGCGTGGTCCGGTGCGCGTCTGTGGGGCATTCAGCCCGATATGATGTGCACCGCCAAGGCAATCACCAACGGCTATTTCCCGTTCGGTGCCTTGATGCTGGGCCACCGCGTTGTGGAAGTGTTTGAGGATAATCCTGCCGCCAAGATCGGTCACGGTTACACCTACTCTGGCCATCCGGTGGGTGCGGCGGCCGCCCTTGCCTGTCTGGTAGAAACCAAGCGCCTTAATGTTGTGGAAAACGCAAGTGTGCGCGGCGACCAGTTGTTCGCAGGGTGCCAAGCCTTGATGGAAAAATACGACATCATTGGTGACGTGCGGGGGGGGCATGGCCTGATGACGGCTATTGAGATGGTATCTGATCGCGCAACAAAAAAGCCAATCGACGCGGGCACGGCTGCAACGGTGCAAGAGGTCGCCTACCAGAACGGCGCCATGGTGCGCGTGTCAGGTCCAAACCTGATTTTGTCACCCGCGCTGATTGTCACCGAAGATGATTGCAACATTCTGCTGTCCGCAATCGACGCCGGTTTTGCGGCTACTTAAGGAACCAATATGTCTAATAACTACGTCGCCCTGATGGGCACCAAGGGTGGACCTGCAATTCGGCCCGGATCATCAATGCCCACGTCCAATTTGATCGTGATGAATGGCCACAAAATTGTAGTGGATTGTGCCCTTGGCGTCACCAAAGGTGTCGTAGATCAAGGCATGGCCCTCAAAGACCTGTCGTTGATTTTCATCAGCCATATGCACTCGGATCACTACCTGGAACTTGGCCCGTTGCTACACACCGCATGGACGGCAGGCCTGAAAACCAAGGTCACGGTGTATGGTCCCAAAGGGCTGGACGCATATTGGGACGGGTTCATCGCGTCTATGAAAGCCGACATTGATCTACGGATTGAGGATGAGGGTCGACCAGATTTGCACAACCTCCTCGACATCAAATTCATTGATGCAGGCACCGTTTTTGAACATGACGAATTGACGGTTTCTGCCCTGCGAACAGAGCATCCACCGTTGATAGATTGCTTCGCCCTTTCGTTCAAAACCACAACTAAACACGTTGTGTTTTCGGGTGACACCGCTCCCATCACTGCGCTTGAGGATTTTGCACGCGATGCGGATTTACTGATCCACGAAGCCATGCTGGAAAGCGCCCTCCCCGCCCTGATGGCACGCATCGGTAACGGCAGTGATAAGTTGATGGCGCATTGGTTGCGGTCGCACACCTTTGCCCATGATGCCGCTAAAACCGCGACGAATGCGGGTGTGAAACGGCTGGCGCTGTCGCACCTTATTCCGTCCGATGATCCCACCTATGGCCCCAAAGATTGGCAAGACGCATGTGCTGCGCATTGGAGCGGTGAACTCATCGTCGGTCACGACGGTATCAGGATCGAGTTATGAGCCGCACCACAGCGCAACTGGTCGCCGACCGGGCCCGGCTTATGGGTCCGAACGTTGCCACGTTTTACGACGACCCCATCCATTTCGTGAAAGGCGATGGTGTTTGGCTGTGGGACGCTGCGGGGCGTAAATATCTGGATTGCTACAATAATGTGCCCCATGTCGGACACTGTAACCCCCGTGTCGTTGAAGCGATTTGCCGCCAGGCCAGCACGCTGAACACTCATACACGCTATTTGCATGATGGCATTTTGGACTACATTGACCGCCTTACCGCGACGATGGCCACGTCCCTTGATACTGCGATCCTGACGTGTACGGGGTCCGAGGCCAACGACATTGCCCTGCGAATGGCCGAGGCCATGACCGGCAAGCGCGGCATCATCGCCACGGACGCGACCTATCATGGCAACACGTCGCTGGTCAGCCAGTTGAGCCAATCAAATGTGCCAACCGTAGGCTTTGGACTGGGCCAATATTTTCGCTTCGTTGATGCACCCGACAGCTACCGGACACCTGATCCAGAAGGCACGCTATTTGCCACGTCCGTCGCTGACCAAATTGCTGCCTTAGAAGAAGACGGAACGGGCTTTGCAGCCCTCGTTGTCTGTCCGTATTTTCTGAACGAAGGCTTTCCAGACAACCCTGATGGATGGCTCAAACCTGCCGCGGACGTTGTGCGCAAGGCAGGCGGTTTGCTGATTTGCGATGAAGTTCAATCAGGGTTCGGGCGCACGGGAACACACCTTTGGGCCCATGAAAAAATGGGCGTCGTGCCCGATGTTGTAGTTCTGGGTAAACCTATGGCCAACGGGCATCCGGTGGGTGGCGTTGTGGCGGCGCGAGATATTGTGGCCGCGTTCCGCTCTAGTTATCGGTATTTCAACACCTTCGGCGGCAATCCGGTATCTTGCGCTGCGGCCATGGCCGTCTTAGACGAAATAGAAGAAAACGATCTTGTAACAAACGCCAAGATAGTTGGCGATCACGCCAACACGCGGCTAAAGACGCTTGCCCAAAAATATGAAGTCATCGGTGATGTCCGTGGTTCTGGCTTAATCTTTGGTGCCGAACTGGTGCTTAATCGGGGCAGCAAAGCACCTGCCACAGATTTCACGAACCAAATCATCAATGCGATG
>JAPKCR010000503.1 GCA_026421135.1 Sulfitobacter sp.
CCATGCTTCGCTTCAGGCGGATGCGAACTTTACAGAAATTCGTCGCCGTCCACGCCTCAGTCAAAAACCATTTCAACGCGGAGCGCCACCTCTACAGCCGATCAAACTTCAAGCTGAACCGTGCCGCCGCTCTTACCGAGTGGCGCGGTCTCTGCGCAGCCTAACAGATTGAGGTTGCTGGAGAACTGAGACTGGTTCGCATTCGTCTGACAGCACCCCAGAAGTTACTATAGAGGGTGTCCCATTCGAATTTAAGCATTCCACAACTTAACGAAACACGCAATTCCGCGCGAATTGCGATTGCGCCTCTCGCAGTTGTCGACGGAGCTGCTCAGCCAAGCTACGCGCCTGATCACGGCCCAGGTTCTCAAGCCCCGGAAGAATAAGACTATCACGGTCCGGGTCGAATTTCCTCGCATAGGTTCTGTTCTGCGCCACGCATTCGTCCATATTGAGACCAGCCCAGGAAAGGACGACGATGCCTTCAATAGCGAGGCCTAAAAACCCCAACTTAGGGCTGTTTCGCAACTGGTTCGCATTTTGGGCCATCTGCAGTGGATTTTGCCCTTTGGACAAGTAACCGGTGGCCCCCGCGACGAATTCGTCACCACAGCCAGTGAAGGCGCTTTGCATCGCCGCAATTTCGCGTTCCTTGGCAAAAATATTACTTTTCAAAAATTGCTGATCCATTCCTAATCTGCTGCATAAACCGCTGTCATTATAGTGAGCTTTTTCAGTGGCTTCGGACAAGTCTGCAGTTGGTTCGGCCGTAGGCGGGCGGGGTGCGTGTGCATTGCTCATAGCATTCAACTTCCGGTGCGCCGCTGCGGTGAGGTCAATGGGCTGCGCTTCGGTCGCCGTCGCCACAGGTGCCAGCGTCCAAGAAGGAACGCCGCCGCTTTGCGGTTCGGCCAAAGCTTGCCACTCGGCCTGTCGGTTGGGGTGACGATCGAGACAGGCAGCGAAACGTTGCTGTGCAGTGCTGATCGCGATCAGCGTTCCGATCTTCTCGCTGCCGGGATCTTGCGCAAGGGTTTCGCTGAAGACCTCAAAGTGCGCCAAATCTTCGCCATAGCCGGTCATTTCCCGTTCCAACTTTTCAGGCAGTGTCTTTTCTTCCTGACGCAATTGCATAGCGTAAGTCCCGAGATCATTGTCGGACCAGTCTGTGACCATCACGAGGGCGCGGGCCTGCTGCAGGCGATGGTCAAGCCGCAATATATTGATCTGGCGTTGACGAAAGGCACCAGGATAGGAGCAAGGCACCGAGCGGATCATATGATCATCGAGTTGCACTACCCTGTCCCAAGCGCTTTGCCACTGGGTTAGCAGGCAGCCGATGATCTGGACGGCAGAGTCGTACCCTCGTTCGGGCGAGGTACAGGCATACTCGATATTCGTCGCAATAAGTCGCGACGACGACGCGGAACGGATTGCAGAAATCAGACAGCCCCGGCGCTCTGTGTCGGCTGCCGCGCGGCAGTCTGGCCAGATTTCAAGTGCTTGATAGGCAAGCAAGAACAAATCTGACGCCAGCGCCTCGAACGTCGCCACATTATCGGGCAAGGGCCAAGATGCTGTGCTATCGAGAAGCTTAGCGGTATGACGGATGTAGCTCAGTTCGCCTGTCGTGGGCATCTTCTGCGCCTCAGCAGGAACAATCTGCCACCAAATCGCCCCGATCAAAGCGCAGATGAACGTCCGGTGGTACCCGCGCATCAGAACTTGATCTTCGGTATTTGCCCTGTGCTCTTTACCGTTGTGTCGGCACCATTCGAAACAGGGTCAGGCTGTGTTGATGGCGTGTCGAGTCGCAGAGTTACGACAGTCATGCCCTGAGCCTCTGTAATCCGGGCTTCGAGCTGGCGCTGATCTTGAGCCAAGTCTGTATCGCGCGGCAGATCAACGATAACGCCCCGCAGCGGTACGCCCCATCCGAGGATTACTGTATTGGGGGTTCCTCCCTCGACACGGTCCTCGGAGGGACCAAATTGATCTATTAGTTGCAATTCCAGGGCTTTGCCATGCGCTCCTCCTACTACATTTCGCACGATGATGCGGTTGATCCTGTGGGTCTGATCTGCAGACACCGCCGCACAAGTGGAACCATCTTCTTGGGCAATTGCGGGATCAGATACATTCGCGTATCCACAGGGCCCGACCTCAGCCAGAATAATGCTGGAATCCGGACGGGACACCGCATCGGCCCCCATCTTCTCGGCAAGCGATCGCTCTGCGTTCTCGAAGGGGGCCCCCAGCGTTAGCCCCAGCAACTCAAGCGGCATTCCTGCAGGCGATGCCTGCGCAATTTGGTCTTTCGGCTGTTGCTTCTTAACGGGCCGGGCAGGCGCATTCAGCCGAACTTCATGGATCAATTCGTCATCACGTTCGCTGAGAATTCGCAGGGCGAGTGCCTTGACGGGCGCAACTGCGCTCACCGTATTTTCGTTGGCGCGCCTCTTCGGCAAATTGGGATCAGAGACCTCGACAAGCAACTCGATCCTAAAACGGTTCCAGTTATTGTTAACGTAGCGGTCTATGAAGGCCTCGGCCGCGTCGAGCGACATTGGCAAACCGGCGGCGATCACATTGTCCAGCCCCTTGAAATCAAGCCAGAAAATTTCGGGCACCTTGAGGTCCGGGGGAACCTTGCAACTCCGCGGATCAATCCGCAATTTCTGCGTCGCGAAACTGAAGATTTCACCATGCGGCGTGAAGGGAAAAACTTCTCGTTCAATGTCATAATCGCCAAGTTGCTGGCTGCCAAATACGACTTTGAATTGTGAAGGAAGAGGCTCGGTCAGACGGGTCTCGAATTGCGGGAGATGATCTCTTTTCAACCTCGCGAGCGTGATCGGGTTGTCCGAAGCAGTCCGAAACTCTGAACAGTTGTAGCTGCGCAAATAGGCTTCTGAATAAG
>JAPKCR010000504.1 GCA_026421135.1 Sulfitobacter sp.
CCGGTGATGCCAAGGTCGAGGGTGCCGAGGACAGTCATAGTGTCGCTGCAACTGGAGAAGCACCCGCTGATGAGACGCATGCTGCAGCAGATGATGGTCACGCTGATGCGGGCCATGGCGACGATGCTCATCACGGACCGAGCTTTTCCGGCGCACCAGGCGAGGGCGCATTGTATTTCGCGCCTGATAATACGGTACTGGAGGATGCACATTCGGTGCATTGGTTGGTCAAAGTCAGCCCGTTCCTAGCGATGCTGTCCGGCCTGCTAATGGCACTGTGGTTCTATATCTGGAACCCAACGCTGCCCGGTCGCCTTGCGGCGAACCAACGACCGCTTTATCTGTTTTTGCTGAACAAGTGGTATTTTGATGAAATCTATAATGTGATTTTCGTCAAACCAGCTTCGGCCATTGGTCGGTTCTTTTGGAAGCGCGGCGACGGAAACGTCATCGACGGGACGCTTAATGGCATCGCCATGGGCATCATTCCCTTCCTCACAAGGCTCGCGGGTCGGGCCCAATCTGGCTACATCTTTACCTACGCCTTCGCCATGGTGATCGGAATCGCAATCCTTGTGACTTGGATGACGTTGAGCGGGGGAGCAAACTAATGGATCATCACTTGCTTTCCATCATTACCTTTATGCCAAGTTTTGCGGCGCTGATTTTGGCCGTATTCCTGCGGGGCAACGACGAAGCAGCAGCACGTAATGCGAAATGGCTGGCATTGATCACGACAACAGTCACCTTCCTGATCTCATTGTTCATCCTGTTCGACTTTGATCCGTCCAACACCGGATTTCAGTTCGTAGACGAGGCGAGCTGGATCATGGGTCTTAAATACCGGATGGGTGTCGATGGCATTTCGATCCTGTTTGTGATGCTGACCACGTTCATGATGCCGCTGGTAATCGCCGCCAGCTGGAACGTGACGACGCGGGTCAAAGAATACATGATTGCCTTCTTGCTGCTGGAAACGCTGATGTTGGGCGTGTTCATGGCATTGGACATGGTCCTGTTCTATCTGTTCTTCGAAGCAGGCCTGATTCCTATGTTCCTGATTATCGGTATCTGGGGCGGCGCGAACCGGATTTACGCCAGCTTTAAATTCTTCCTTTATACCTTCCTCGGATCGGTTTTGATGCTGGTGGCGATGGTTGCAATGTATGCCGACGCGGGCACCACCTGTATTGGCGGTTGCGAGGTCAGCCTGCTGACACATACCTTTGCATCCGAAACATTCTCGATCGCCGGAATAACTGTCGTCGGCGGTTTGCAGACCATGCTTTTCCTTGCGTTCTTTGCCAGCTTTGCAGTCAAAATGCCGATGTGGCCTGTTCACACTTGGCTGCCTGACGCACACGTTCAGGCCCCAACGGCTGGTTCGGTCGTGCTGGCCGCAATCCTTTTGAAAATGGGCGGTTATGGCTTCTTGCGGTTCTCGCTGCCGATGTTCCCGGTCGGGTCCGATGTGCTTGCATCGCTCGTGCTTTGGATGTCCGCGATCGCGATTGTCTATACCTCGCTGGTGGCGCTGGTTCAGGAAGACATGAAAAAGCTGATCGCCTATTCATCGGTCGCGCACATGGGTTTCGTGACGATGGGTATCTTTGCCTTTAACCAGCAGGGGCTGGACGGGGCAATTTTCCAGATGGTCAGCCACGGATTTATCTCGGCTGCATTGTTCCTGTGTGTTGGCGTGATTTATGACCGGATACACACTCGCGAGATTGACGCCTATGGCGGTCTGGTGAACCGGATGCCTGCCTATGCGCTGGTGTTCATGTTCTTTACCATGGCCAATGTTGGTCTGCCGGGCACCTCTGGTTTTGTGGGTGAATTCCTGACGTTGATGGGGGTCTTCCAAGTGAACACATGGGTTGCTGCTGTTGCCGCAACGGGTGTGATCCTTTCTGCGGCGTATGCGTTGTGGCTGTACCGCCGCGTCGTTATGGGTGACTTGATCAAGGAAAGCCTGCGCACAATTACCGATATGACGACGCGCGAGCGTTGGATTTTCGCGCCGCTGATTGCCATGACCCTTCTTTTGGGCGTCTATCCGGCACTGGTCCTTGATATCATCGGACCTTCCGTTTCCGCCCTTGTTGCTAGCTATGATACGGCCATGGAGGCGGCAGGTGCCGCCGTCCAGATGGCCTCAGAATAAAGGACCGCGCGATGATTTCCGCTGATCTGAATGTCATCCTGCCCGAAATTGTGCTGTCGCTTTTTGCGATCTTGGCCCTCTTAGGGGCGGTCTATACGTCAAAGGATAAAACCGGCACATTGCTGGTCTGGGCGACGTCGGCAGTGATGGTTTTTCTGGCCATCTGGATCGGAATGACCGGCACAGGCGAAACACGCATTGCCTTTAACGGTATGTTTATCGAAGACGGATTTGCCCGCTTTGCCAAGGTGACAATCCTGCTAAGCGCTGCCGCTGTCCTGATTATGTCGAACGATTATATGCGGTCACGTGGTCTGCTGCGGTTTGAGTATCCTGTTTTGGTCGCTCTGAGTGTTGTCGGAATGATGATGATGGTCAGCGCCGGTGATCTGATGTCTCTTTATATGGGCCTCGAAATGCAATCGCTGGCGCTGTACGTGGTTGCATCCTTGCGCCGTGACAGCCTGAAATCGACTGAGGCGGGCCTGAAGTATTTCGTTCTGGGCGCCTTGTCCTCGGGGATGTTGCTATATGGTACGTCGCTTGTGTACGGCTACGCTGGCACTACGCAATTTGCAGGCGTCATGACCGTTGCGCAAACCGGCCAAACGTCTTTGGGGTTGCTGTTCGGGATCGTATTCTTGATGTCGGGTCTGGCCTTTAAGGTATCCGCCGTACCGTTCCACATGTGGACACCTGATGTTTACGAAGGGGCTCCCACGCCCGTGACAGCCTTTTTCGCGACG
>JAPKCR010000505.1 GCA_026421135.1 Sulfitobacter sp.
CCAGTTGCAGCGACGTGCCAGGGCGCAGTCGCAGATCGGCTACAGCCCGTTCTGCAGTCAGATCTGCACGCAGATCGGGGCTGGCCAGTGTGATTGGCGTTTCAGGCAAGGCGACCGTGACATAACCGGGCCAATACGTAGGTGCGGATACGTCCAGATGGTCCATGTTGGCGGCAACGCCTGTGGCTGGATCTGCAATCGCCATGTCAACTAGCCGGGTATGCAGGCGCATCGGAAAGCCTTGCATTTGCATGCTGCCAACATCTGCCTGCCAACCCAGAGTGCGCTGTGCCTCAAGCCAGTTCGAGATGTTGCGCTGCATGCCTGCAGACGCGATAACCCACCACCCACTCCATACTAACGTGATAAAAATTACTATTCCGACCAGCTTGCCCATAGCGACAAAAACCTTTTTAACACACAGATAAACCCGCTTTAACGCTGCGGGAGACAAAGGACCAGTGTGATGGAAATGTGGGTGTTCGGGTACGGTAGTTTACTGTGGAAACCGGGGTTTGACGTGGCTGAAAGCGTCGTTGGTCGGTTGCCGGGATATGCCCGGTCGTTTTGCATGCGCTCAATCCATCATCGCGGGACGGTCGAACGCCCGGGATTGGTCCTTGCCTTGGATGCGATGACTGGCACGGCATGCGATGGGATTGCGCTGCGCGTGATGTCGGGGCAGGAGGGGCAAACGCTTGAATATCTGCGCGAACGCGAGCTGATTTCTTCTGCCTACGTTGAGAAAAACCTGGATGTGCAACTGACTGACGGGCGCGCCGTCAATGCGCTGGTTTATGTGATCGATGCGGATCATGATCAGTACTGCGGTGGCCTGCCTTTAGAAGATCAGGCACAGATTATCTCGAGTGCGGTAGGCGGAATGGGGCCAAACACCGAATATCTGTTCAACACAGCAAGTCATCTTTCGCAAATTGGTCTGCATGACCCTTCGCTTGAGTGGTTGCACGATCGTGTGAAAATGCTTTGTGCATAAATCCATGGCATAAGTGCCGGACTTGGGTGTAAGGTGCCACAATAGAAGCACAAAAGTGTCAGGATTGACGAGGCATGACGCAGTCAGACCGCGAGTCTAAATTACAGTTTTCCCAGCCGGTACGGCAGATTACATTGATGCTGATCGCCCTCGGGCTGACCGGGATTGGGGCCTTTTTGGCACTGCCCAGCGTGTTGCCGATCTTTGCCGCGAACCCTTATTTAAACGGCGTGATCATCATCGTTTTCTTCATCGGCGTGATCGCATGTTTCTATCAGGTATTGCAGCTCATCGGGTCCGTGCGCTGGATCGAAAACTTTGCGTCTGATGCCCCCGATCCCGAGACTGTAGCACCGCAATTGCTGGCACCGCTTGCCTCATTGCTGCGCACCCGTGGCGCACGGATGCAGGTGAACGCGTTATCGACCCGCTCAATTCTGGATTCAGTTGCAACCCGCATAGACGAGGCGCGTGAAATCACACGCTACCTTGTGAACATGCTGATTTTCCTTGGCCTTTTAGGTACATTTTATGGCCTTGCGACAACTGTACCAGCGGTAGTTGAAACCATCCGCAGCCTCGCCCCGCAAGAAGGCGACAGTAGCACAGACATGTTTGCGCGATTGATGACAGGTCTCGAATCCCAACTTGGCGGGATGGGCGTTGCGTTTGGATCGTCCTTGCTGGGATTGGCAGGGTCGCTGGTTGTGGGGCTGCTTGAGCTTTTTGCAGGGCACGGTCAAAACCGGTTTTACCAAGAGCTAGAGGATTGGCTTAGCTCAATCACTCGCATCGGATTTTCCGCTGGGGAAGACGGGTCGCAGGACCATGGTGCAGTGGCCGGTGTGCTGGACCACATCACGGAACAGATGGACACCTTCAGGCAGCTGATGGGCCAATCCACAGAAAGCCAAACCGCCCTGTACACCCGTCTGGGTACTCTTGCCACGGCGGTTGAGTTATTGACTGCACGCAGTGGACAGGGCGAGGCGTCAAACCTCAGTCTTGACCGGATCGCCAAAGGCCAAGAGCGCATGATCGCGGCACTAGAAGGTCAAGAGACCGACGATCAGGTCGATGCCGAAAGCCGGATGCGGCTGCGGTCGATCGATGTGCAGATGCTACGGATACTCGAAGAAATCTCGGCTGGGCGACAAGAAACGATGGCTGAGTTGCGCAAAGATATCTCGTTGCTTGCCAAAGCATTGTCAGCCCCGCGAACATCGGAACCTCGCCGGATGCGTACCCCTGAAAAGCCAGAGCCCGAGGACAGCTAGACATGGCGCTTTCCCGACGTTCAGGATCACGGTTTCAATCCTCCATCTGGCCCGGTTTTGTTGATGCCATGACCGGGCTATTGCTGGTGCTGATGTTCGTTTTGACCATCTTTATGGTGCTGCAAGCAGTGCAAACGCAAAAAATCAACGGGCAGGAAGACGAACTAAATTCATTGTCAGGAGAGGTAGCAGCACTTGCGCAGGCCCTTGGGATGGAACGGCAAACCAGCGCCGATCTTGAAGCGCGCGTGGGCGCGTTAAATGTTTCGCTTACTTCGGCACGGGACCAAGCCGCTGAACAGGCTTCGCTTATTGCTTCGCTCACCGCCGCGGGCGAAGCGCAGGCCGCCCAGCTTGAGAATGCTCAGGCGCAGATCACCGATTTCGAAGTGCAAGTCGCAACCTTGTTGTCGCAACGCGATGATGCGCAAGCGCGGGTCACCTCGCTAGAGGGGGAACAGGCTGATTTGCTCAGTGCGCAAGATGCGTTGAATTTGGCCTTGGCGCAGGCGCGGTCTGAAACCGATGCGCAAGCCGAAGCCGCCCGGCTTGCTGCTGCACGCCGGGATGCGTTGGACGCCCTGGTCGCGGATTTGCGTGCCCGCAACGCCGACACACAGTCGCAGTTGACCGCCGC
>JAPKCR010000506.1 GCA_026421135.1 Sulfitobacter sp.
AACGCCGAACTGCGGGCTGAATACCTCGCAATCTAAAACCATCGGCAGCGGGGTACGACGGAAATTAGCAAAATTCCAATCGAACCCCGCTGCTGCCTTAGCGATTCAACATAGACCGCAATTCCGTCTTGAGGACCTTGCCATAGTTGTTCTTGGGTAGGCTATCGATCCTGACATAGGTTTTTGGCCTCTTGAACCGCGCAATGCGGCCAAGACACAGCGCGTCAAGCTCGACCTCGGACGCGGTTCCCACGAAAAAGGCCACCACTTCCTCGCCCCAGTCGGGATGCGTGCGCCCCACGACCGATGCTTCGGTTACGCCCTCATGCTCCAGCAAGACTTCCTCGACCTCGCGGGGGTAAACATTCGAGCCGCCGGTGATAATTACATCCTTGCTGCGGTCTTGCAGGGTAACGAAGCCTTCGGCATCCATCGTCCCCACGTCGCCCGTCATCAGCCAGCCGCTTTTCAGCGTTGCATCTGTCGCAGTCGGATTGTTCCAATAGCCCGGCATGACCGTCTGCCCGCGCACCATAATCTCGCCCGCGACGCCATCCGCAACGGGCCTACCGTTAGCATCCCCGATCCGCACTTCGACTGCGGATTGCGCACGCCCCACAGACCCAAGCCTTGCCCGCCAATTCGGATGTGCGCGGTCACTGACCGTAGCACGGGGCAGCGCTGTGATCCCCATGGGGCATTCCCCCTGACCGTAAATCTGTACAAATACCGGTCCAAAATGATTAACCGCATCGATGATATCAGCGTTGTACATCGGACCACCCGCATAGACGATTGTGCGCAGGCCCGTACCACTGCGGTCCAACGTCCGCGCCCCGTCGGTCAGGCGCTTTACCATCGTGGGTGCCGCAAACATATGAACACGGCCAAAACGCTCGGCCAGATCCAGAATTTCCGGTACATCAAAGCCACCTGAAGCTGGGCAGACATGGCGCGCGCCGGCCTGCACATGCATCAGATTGTACAGCCCCGCACCATGGCTCATCGGGGCAGCATAAAGCGCTGTATCATCCGCAAAGACCTGATCCACATCCACGCCGTAGCAAAGCGCCATCGACAGAGCCATGCCGTGGGTGATGATCACGCCCTTGGGCTTTCCCGTTGTTCCCGATGTATAGAACAGCCAGGCCAAGTCATCCGCAGCACGGTCAGTCACCGCGTGAACCGGGTCGGACCCCACTATCGCGTCAAAGCGGTCGGAGGGGGTCGCGATCACTTGGCAGCCCTGACCAATCCCCTCTGCCAGACCGGCACTGGCAAAAACCAAACGCGCACCGGAGTCGTGCAAGATAAATTCGGCCTCGCGGCTGTGCAGCTTGGCGTTGATTGGCACAACCGCAGCCCCCGCATACCAGATCCCGTAGAACACGATCAGATAGTCGGGTGTGTTCTTCATAAAGATCGCCACGCGGTCACCGGGGGTCACGCCCTGCCCGCGCAACCAGCCCGCTACAGCCCGCGCACGCGCGTCGAATTCTGCATAGGTGGCGACCTGCGTTCCGCCCAAAAACAATGCGGGCCGTTCGCCACCCGATTGTGCGCTTCGCGCCAGCCAATGCGCCAAATTCATGCCGTGCCCCCCAGTGTTTGCCACAGTTTGACAAGGCCGCGACCCATAGGCAACTGGTCGCTTTCCATAGCCGCGCCCATGTCCTATAAGACATCAGCTTTGGGGCACAGGCATTCGCGCCCCGCGTTATATACTGGCTGAGGAACAAAATGACAAAAAACACCCATGACGCAGATGTGGCATTTATCCGTGCGCTTGCCGAGTTGTTGAATGATAACGACCTGACCGAACTTCAGGTCAAGCGTGACTATGCAGAAGACGACAGCCTGAATGTGCGGGTCAGCCGTAAGCCCCCTCAGCAGATCGTCGCCCCACAACAGATGCACGCCGCCCCGATGGCGTCTGCGGCCCCTGTTGCGATGGGTGCACCTGCAGCAGCATCAGCTGAAAACTCTGATCCGGTATCCGATCCGGGTGCAGTTGTGTCACCCATGGTTGGTACGATCTATATGCAGGCCGAGCCCGGTGCCCCTGCCTTTATCAGCGTAGGTACCACCGTCGCAGAGGGTGACACCCTGTTGATCGTGGAAGCCATGAAAACAATGAACCACATCCCCGCACCGCGTGCGGGCACGGTCAAGCGTATCTTGGTCGATGATGGTGCAGCTGTCGAATTTGGCGCACCTTTGGTGATCCTGGAATAAGGCATAAATCCATGTTCAAAAAAATCCTTATCGCCAACCGGGGCGAGATCGCGTTGCGCGTGATCCGTGCCGCGCGCGAAATGGGCATCGTGTCGGTCGCCGTACATTCCACCGCAGATAGCGATGCGATGCACGTGCGCATGGCAGACGAATCTGTCTGCATCGGCCCGCCATCGTCCCAACAATCCTATCTTTCGATCCCTTCGATCATCGCCGCCTGCGAGATTACAGGTGCCGAAGCCATTCACCCCGGCTATGGTTTTCTTTCTGAAAACGCGGGCTTTGTGCAAATTGTCGAAGACCATGGATTGACCTTTATCGGCCCCACCGCTGAACATATCCGCATTATGGGCGACAAGATCACCGCCAAGGATACCATGAAGGCCCTAGGCGTGCCCTGCGTGCCCGGGTCCGATGGCGGCGTGCCAACCTTGGATGACGCCAAGCGCATCGGCGCGGAAGTCGGCTATCCTGTCATCATCAAAGCCACGGCTGGCGGCGGTGGCAAGGGCATGAAAGTCGCGCAAACCGCAGCTGACATGGAACGCGCGTTTATGACCGCCCGCGCCGAAGGCAAATCGAACTTTGGCAACGACGAAGTTTACATCGAGAAATATCTGACCACGCCGCGTCATATCGAAATTCAGATGTTTGGCGATGGCAAAGGGCGCGCT
>JAPKCR010000507.1 GCA_026421135.1 Sulfitobacter sp.
GCTACCAGCGGCATAATAGGCCAGATTCTGCGCCAGCGTGCTGGCCCCTACCCCGCCGTTGCTCCCAAGGATCGCAATCGAAGGGGCCTTTGTGACGGGTTGCGGCAGCGGCACCACAACGGAGGTTTCAGCCGGTTTTGGCTGAACGCTCAGAATATCTTGGGCGCTGACGGGAAAGGTGAAATACTCGGCGGCACCGGCCTTAAGCAAAGCGCGATATGTGCCTATATCGGTCTGCGCACCCAGCACCACGACAAGGGCACCCGAACGGCTTAGCTCGGTCACACATTCACAGGCCATCTCGACCGAGATATTTCCGATCTCTGTCAGAATGATCTGCGCCTGCGCTGTGTCAGAGCATAAACGCGCCGCTCCGGACAAACCCCCACCATGCAGGGATTTGCTGTCACTGCCGCTCAGCTCCAAGGCTGAACGCGCGACGTCTGCGCCTTTGTCCGTGCAGACATATGCAACAAGTTGCGCGATATCTTGGCCTGTTGCAGCGTCAAATGGCATGAGATTTGTCCTTGTTAGAGGCGAAGTAACCCAGTGGGCGCGCAGAATAGACGCGCCCACCGGTTTGTAGGTAAGGCGAATTTATTGAGTGGCCGAAATACCGTTAGAGGTCATCGCGCTGCTCATGGTGCTGAAACCAGAGTTTGTCTGCTTGCCCAATGTGGCGACAGTGCCAACGATAACAGCACCAACAAGGGCTGCGAACAGACCGTATTCGATTGCTGTCGCGCCATCTTCGTCTTTGGCGAATGCGCGGGCGAAAACTTGTATAGCTTTGCGTGTAATAGTCATTTCATCTTCTTTCCGTATGGCGGGCCGGGAGTGACCCTGATGAGATTTAAAATGAGCAAACAATTACATTTTAGAAATCCGCCCAAGGTGGCAATCGCCCTTTGCCCCCCATAGGATGCAGGTGTATCATACCAAAGTATTACGCATATCGGACGGCTTTGTGTCGGGCGACAAGCCAAATTACGGCAGATGTAAGACCTGATAACCGCTGCGGGTATTAGTAAGGCAACCACACGGTAAGGATGGCGTACAATACGTTCATCCGATCCAAGAAAGTGACTCGAATTCTGTTCATAACGAAGTTCTTTAGGCGGAAACCGGTCGCGGATTAACTTAGATTCGCGGGGCTTGTGTAGCGGCACCCAAAGCCAAGCTTCACACAAAAAATTATCGTAAAGTACGAACGAACTTCAGCGGCAGTACCGTAAGACTGGAGCTATTGACCATGTTTCGGCTCAGCACGGCCTGCCGATCGTCTGAGCGAATGTGACAGTCGGCTAACCCTAAAACCATCGACAAGACTAGCTGGTTAACCAATGGCTGATATGTTGAGTTTACCAAGATGGCCCAAGATGACATCCGCGTTGGTCTGGTCCGCAGTCAGGCGTTTGAAGCACCCAACGCGCCATGCCAGCTATCGACGCTGAAACGTCCAATGCAGGTTATAGGTATGACCCAATCTGGAGCAGGTTGCGTTCCCACCAGTTGCAACCGAACCGCCACTATGGTCGCATAACCTGGGCATGCAATCCTATAGACAGGTGCAACACCGCGTGTCAGGCTTCTGCCATGCGGTTCCCAATCCCCTTTTTTATCGCCCTCGCGAGTGTCACCGCCACGTCAGCACAGGGGAACTGTGTCTCAGACGCAATTATCGTTTTTGACGGGTCCGGATCAATGGCCGAGATGGGGTTCAACGATATCAACGAACCCCGGATATTTGAGGCCCGCCGTGCAATGGCCGATGCAATCCCGGCGATTGCGGAAAACAGACGGCTTGGCCTAGTGATCTATGGTCCGAATGGCGTTGATGAATGTACCGGTCTGGACGTGCGATTTCCCCCGATTGCGGATGCAGCCCCGCGTATTTTGAACGACGTGAACTCGCTGGAACCGACTGGCAGCACGCCTCTGACCGAAGCAGTCAAGCTTGCCGCACAAACACTAGACTATCAAACGCGGCCAGCGACAATTTTGCTGGTAACTGATGGCAAAGAAACCTGCGGTGGGGAACCCTGTGAACTGGCTGCCGATCTTGCGACGAACGGGTTTGACACGACAGTCCATGTCATCGGCTTCAAGGTCCGCGGTTCGTTTTTCTCTTGGGAACGGGATACCGGTAACAGCTATACCGAGGCAGAAAGCGTATCGCGTTGTTTGGCCGATATTACCGGCGGAGCATATTTCAATGCCGAAACGCTGGATCAGTTGATAGACGCTTTGCGCAAAACCCTTGGCTGTCAGCTCTTGTTCTAGGTCCGCCTAGCCGACCAGATCAGCCGCCTACGGGGTGGCGCCAATGCACTGCTTTGCGTTCTACAACGCCGATTACCCCGTACTCAATCATCAGCATCACCGCGACAAAGCTAAGCGCATAGGCCAAGACGTATCCGATCTCATACAACTGGAAATACAAATGGATTTGAAATCCTACGCCATCGCTACGCCCCAAGAATTCGACCACCAGCACGATTTTCCAGATGATCGCCAACCCGTTTCGCGTGCTCGAGGCAATGAATGGCCACAGTTGCGGCAACACGATATGGCGCAAGCGGGCCAATTTCCCCATTCGAAATGACTGCGCCATTTCGGCTAACTTTGGGTCCAGTGCTTGCACTCCCTCGCGGATCGTCACAGCGACCATCGCAGTCTTATTCAACGCAACAGCGGTGATTGCTGCAACTTCGTTCAAGCCAATCCATAAATAACACAGCACGATCACAACAAGTGCGGGGACGTTCAGCAACACCACCAACCACGCGCCAAACCAGCGGTTCAGCGTATTGTTGGCCCCCATAGCCAGCCCAATGATCACGCCAAGAACCATCGCCAACCCAAAAGCCAACACCACGCGCCGCAGAGTTGCCATCATATGCGCGGGC
>JAPKCR010000024.1 GCA_026421135.1 Sulfitobacter sp.
GTGGTTGACGTCCGGCCCAGCACATAGCCGTGAGATGGCGTTGAATTCATTGTCTCAGCGACCAACTGCTCTAGGTTTCAACACATAGATATTTCAGAAAGGGATCAAGAATGTTTCGTACCGTTTTCACCACCTCTGTCGTCCTTGCCATCGCAAGTGCTGCGGCCCTGCCTGCGTTTGCGGCAGACCTGATCACAAAGACCAGCTCCCATTCGGTGCCTGTCACCATGGATCGGCTTGAGGCCGCTGTTAATTCTGCCGGGGCGACGGTCTTTGCCCGGATCGACCATGCGGCTGGTGCCGAAAAGGTTGATATGTCCTTGCGCCCGACCACGGTTCTGATTTTCGGAAATCCGGCCCTTGGCACGCCCGCGATGGTCGACGGGCAAACAGCGGGGCTGGATTTACCGCTGCGCGTACTTGCCTATGCGGATGCCGAAGGCGTTGTGCATGTCGCCTATCATGACCCCGCAACAATGGCGAAGGACCACGACCTGCCGACCGATGCTGAGTATCTCGCAAAGATGACCGGCGCGCTGGACAAGCTGACATCCAAGGCAGTCGCCGAGGATTGATGGATGACAGGCGGCCTGCCAGTTTCCATGGACATGGCCGCCTGCCCCGAATTGCGCCCTTAAGCGGCTAATTCACGCGATCAGATTAATATGCATCCTCAGACTGCTGGCGCTGCCACAGCTGGGAATAGCGACCATTGCGCGACAGCAGATCGTCATGGCTGCCTTGCTCCAAAATCTCCCCCTGCTCTAACACCACGATACGGTCCGCTTCGGCGACCGTGGACAGACGGTGTGCGATGGTCAGCACTGTGCGCCCTTTACCCGCCTGACGCAGGGCATCCTGGATTTCGTGCTCTGTCTCGCTGTCGAGCGCGCTGGTGGCTTCGTCCAGCAAAAGGATCGGCGGGTCTTTCAGCAAAGTGCGAGCGATCCCGACACGTTGTTTCTCGCCTCCCGACAGCTTGAGCCCGCGTTCGCCCACAGCCGTGTCGTACCCACGCGGCAAACTCTGGATGAAGTCATGGATTTGCGCCGCTTTCGCAGCGGCTTCGATGTCGGCTTGGGTGGCATTGTCGCGTCCGTACCCGATGTTATAGCCGATCGTGTCGTTGAAAAGCACCGTATCTTGCGGCACGACACCAATGGCCCTGTGCAGGCTTTCTTGCGTCACGTCGCGGACGTCTTGGCCGTCAATCTTTAACGCACCACCCTGCACATCGTAGAACCGGAATAAGAGCCGCCCGATGGTCGATTTACCCGACCCAGTTGACCCAACAATCGCCACCATTTCACCCGGTGCCGCTTCGATGGATACGCCCTTGAGGATCTGGCGGTCCGGATCATAGCCAAAGCGCACATTCGTTAGGGTCACCCGCCCGCCATCAACCTTCAGTTCAGACGCATCAGGCTTGTCTGTAATTTCAGCGGGTTGATCCAACAGCGTGAACATCTGCCCCATATCGACCAATGCCTGCCGAATTTCGCGGTAGACCGTGCCGAGGAAGTTCAGCGGAATGGTGATCTGAACCATATAGGCGTTAACCATAACAAAATCGCCGACTGTCAGTGTGCCATTTTGCACACCAATTGCCGCCATCACCATCACACCAACCAGACCACAGGTGATCAACAAAGATTGTCCAAAGTTAAGAAAGGCCAACGAATAGTTGGTCTTGATTGCCGCTTCTTCATAGCCGGCCATCGCGTTGTCATAGCGCCGCGCCTCGCGGGATTCGGCACCGAAATATTTGACCGTTTCATAGTTCAGCAAGCTGTCGATCGCCTTTTGGTTGGCGTCGGTGTCTTGATCGTTCATCTGACGGCGCAGCTTTACCCGCCATTCGGTCACCGCAAAGGTGAACCAGACATAAAGCGCGATCGTCACAGCCACGACCAGCAGATACCAAAAGTCAAACAGCACAGTCAGGATGATCCCGATCAACACCAGTTCAAGGATCAGCGGACCGATGGAAAACAGCAAGAAACGCAGGAGAAAATCGACACCTTTGACGCCACGTTCGATGATCCGGCTTAAACCACCCGTTTTGCGAGTGATATGATAGCGCATGGAAAGTTTGTGCATGTGCTGGAACGTTTCCAGCGCCAACATCCGCAAGGCCCGCTGACCGACCCGTGCAAACACCGCATCGCGCAATTGTTGAAAGCCGACGTTCATCGCCCGCGCGATGCCATATGCAACGGTCAATCCAACCGCGCCAAGCGCTAAAAGCGGCACGCCTTCGTTTGCCAAACCATCGACAGCACCTTTGTAAAGCACTGGAATGATGACGGAAATCAGCTTTGAGACGATCAGGAAAATCATCGCCCAAACGACACGTTTCTTCACCCATGGCATATCATCAGGCCAAAGATAGGGTGCTACCTTTTGCAAAACCAACAGGTTCGACTGACGCTCTGCTGCGTTGGCAATTTCTTCTTCGGTCATGGGGTTTTGGGCTGGATTTTTTGCGCCAGTTTGGGCGCGGGCGGAATCGGCTGACATGAATGATCCTGAAATGCTAAGATCACTACATAGGCCGCAAGTCCGGGGGTTGCCAGTGCGGCGGGCGAATTCGTCGTGCGGTTGTGCCGCTTAGCCTTAGTCTGGCAGGTCAAACACCTGACCTGGATAGATCAAATCAGGGTCGCGAATGGCCTCGCGGTTTGCATCGAACACACGCAAGTACAAAGTCGGATCACCATAGCGTTCGCGCGCGATCGCCCATAGTGTGGCCCCTTCCTGCACGGTGACAGCCTTGATCGGCCCGTCGTAATTTGCAGTCGCCCGGGCCAGCGTTTCCGCGCTTTCGCGCTTGAACGGGGTTTCGACACGGCTGATGACCTTCCCGCCTTCGTCCAGCTCGTCCACACGCAAGGTATAGATGCCGGTCTCGATGTCTTTGATATCGCCCCGCCAACGCCCATCCTCATCGACAACCAGTTTCCCGACAGCGACATTGTCCAGATAGACCTGCACCGTGGTCCCGTCTGTCTGGGCACGCCCGGACAGTCGGACCTCGCCTTGTTCGGAATAGGTGATGGTGTCCAGCGCGATGCTGCCTGTTACGTTGGGCACTGTGTCGACCAACAGTTCCACGCCATCCTCAGTTGATTTCAACAGCGCCACTTGCTGTGGTGGTTCGGTTGGCTGGGGCGTCTGAGGTGCCGCGTCTGCGGGATCGGCCTGTGCGGTCTGGGTATCTTTTGTCGCGGGTTCCATTTTTGCTTCAGATGGTTCAACCGCATCCTCCGCTGTTGGCTGCGGCGTTGCAGCTACTACGGGCGCGGGTGCCATTGGTGCAAGGATAACCTCATCTTGCGACCGCATTTCAGTATCATTGATCGCCGCCTCAAGGCTCAACACCTGGCCTTTGCCATTAGGCGGCAAAACAGCAAATGCTGCGAACTTCCCCGCGCTATCGGCGGTGGCGGTTGCGATTTCTGATCCGCCGCTGATGACCTTGACGGTACTCCCCGGCTCCGCTCGCCCTGCGATCACCGTCATCCCATCCGGTTCACGGCGGACCTCGTCAAAGCTTGGTGATTGAAGGGGCACCACATCGGCTGCGTCGCTCGTTTCAGGTTCGGGAACCGCGGTTGGCTCAGGCGTGACCGTCTTGGGAACTGCGGTGGCGACGGCTGTAGGCATCGCAGGGTCGGAGGTTTGCCCGGTGCGATTGGCAAACGCATAAGCAACAACCGCTACAATCGCGACCACAGCAACTCCGCCCAAAGCCCGAGCATTTCGCGATTGGAACATCGACATGGCCACCACCCCTTGGAACGCACAATATTGAGCACTTGTAGCAAGCAGGGTAACAAGGGTCAAAATAGAGCTGCACGATAGCTTCACATTTACGGACAAGGATCCTGCCATGTTTCAAAAATCTGTCTGCGTTTATTGCGGATCGCGTCCGGGTGCCGACCCCGAATATATTCAGGATGCTCAAGCCGTTGGCCGTGGGTTGGCTGAAAATAACTGGCGGCTGGTGTATGGCGCTGGTGATGTCGGGCTGATGGGGGCGGTTGCGCGGGCGGCCCAAGAAGCAGGGGCAACCACCTTTGGTGTGATCCCCCAGCACCTGGTGAAGTGGGAGGTCGGAAAAACCGACTTAACTCAATACATTGTCACCGAAACCATGCACGAGCGTAAGAAGGTCATGTTCATGAACTGCGACGCCGTAGTCGTTTTGCCAGGCGGTGCCGGGTCACTCGACGAGCTGTTCGAGGTGCTGACATGGCGTCAATTGGGCCTGCATGAAAAGCCCGTAATCCTAGTGAATACAAATGGTTACTGGGATCCGTTAATGCACCTCCTGAAGCATGTGGTAGCCAACGGGTTCGCCGACAAAACGTTGCTGGAGTATTTTGTTTCAGTCCCCAACGCACACACAGCAATCGAAGCGCTGAAGCGCCCCTTAGCAGTAGTCGGCTAGGGCAAGACTTTCGACGGCCGCATTCGCATCGAAGGTTGGCATCGCCAAGTCGCGACCGCTCTTGATTGTGGGCGTCGATGTTTGGCCACTGCGAGATAGGCCGTCCTTCGGCGTAGTGACTTTGTCCCGATAGCAAAAGGCCACCCGACAGCAGGGTGGCCTTTCTTTGCCGGCGTGTGTCACATTCCAAGTTCGGTAAAGCGAACCTGCGCCGACTCTTGATGTGGCAAAATTATCTCGTGAACTTGAAATTGTGCCATGCTCAGGTCGCCGCTACGCTGCTTCTAGGTCCGCCTTTACGATCTTTTCAATCTCGTCGACCGGATGGTTGGTGAGTGTTTTTGGGATTTCACCAACGACCTTGGCGGCGACCTCTTGGTGCATCTCGTCGCGCAACTCGCCCAATGTCTTGGGGGGTGCCACGATCACGATCTTGTCAAAGAGCCCTTTGTGGGCCTGCTTGTAAAGAATGTCAGACAGTTCACGGGCAAAGCGGTCTTTTGAAAGCTGGTGCCAATCCGTGTCGTCAACCGCCGAGCGGTGCACCGAAGGGCCGTCATTAAATCGCCCGCGACGGTTCGCTGCCTGCTCTCTATTAGGCGGGTTTTCTTGCTCTTCTTCGCGAAACACCTGCAAGAACGGATTTTCGCCATCCGTCTCGTTCACCATAAACAACGCCTTTTCACCGTCAGCGATCAGCACCCAAGTTCCGTTTTCAATCTTAGCCATCTGTCTGCTCCTATCTTGTGAATTGCTCCACTACAAAAACGTCTGCTGGCTGGTGTTGTTCCAAAGAAAAAGCCCCACAAACAGCGTTTGCGGGGCTATAAACTTAGTTTTTCAAACGCTTACATGCGCGATGCGACATTTTCCCAATCGACCAAGTTATCAAGGAAGTTGGTCAAATAATCAGGGCGCGCATTGCGGAAATCGATGTAATAGGAATGCTCCCACACGTCGCAGCCCAGCAAAGCAGTCTGACCAAAACATACGGGGTTCACGCCGTTTTCAGTCTTGGTCACCTTAAGGCCGCCGTCTTTATCCTTGACCAACCATGCCCAGCCTGAGCCGAACTGGCCTGCGCCCGCTGCCTTGAAATCGTCCTTGAACTTGTCAACGGATCCAAAGCTTTCGGTGATCGCTTTTTCCAGATTTGTCGGCATCGCATTGCCTTTTGGCCCCATCATTTCCCAGAACTGATTGTGGTTCCACAGCTGGCTGATGTTGTTAAAGATGCCGCTTTGCGCCACAGCCTTGGGGTCATAGGTGCCTTTGATGATCTCTTCGAGGGATTTGTTAGCCCACTCGGTGCCTTCAATCGCCTTGTTTCCATTCACGACATAAGCGTTGTGGTGCTTGTCGTGGTGATATTCCAGCGTTTCAGCAGACATACCCTTGGAAGCAAGGGCGTCGTGGGCATAGGGAAGATCGGGAAGTGAAAAAGCCATGATTTGGGCCTCCGTTGATTGATTTCATCTGGGTCACATGAAGCCCGTCGTGGCCCGAGGTCAAGGGGCTGGGTACAAAGATCGTATCACCAAGACACGCCATTCAGGCGGATTTCACCCGAACTCTGGGCGATAAAGCCGATCGATACCGCCCAAAGTTCGGCCACCCCAAGGGCTTTTCCGCGCTGTTCTGGGTCACACCTCCTGGCGGCGGTGATAATTCACTTCGGATCCGGGCTGCGCTGCGGTTTTCAGCAAATCGAACACATATTGCGCGACCGAGCGGAAACAGACCAATTCTGCCGTTTGATCATCGACCATCCAGAACGCGGCAGGTACCTGCGCTAACCGAGTGCGCCGTATGGTGCCGGGGGCAAAGGCATCAGGCGACGTATCGACAGGGGCAAGTTTCGCCAGAACCTCGCGAATGTGCTTGCCTGACAGACGGAACACGGCGCGCGCATCGGACACATTCACCGCCAACGCGTGATTGCTGCCAATGGCCTTGTGCAAGGTCTCAAGGTTGCTTGCGACGTCGGTATACGGGCAAATTAGCAGCAGCTCATCAGGGGACATCCAAGCGATGCCTTTGCCCAAAGTCAGATTGATGCTGCGCATATCTGGCATATCAACCTTCGTAATTTTCTTGAGCGGCTTTTTCAAATATCCCGCCGTCAGATCACCACGGATCGAGATCATGCCAACCGGATCAAGGGCGACAATCTCAGCGATGCCTTGATTATATACGGTGCCGTTCAGCGCGCTAATGGGCTCAGACATTCTGCTTCTCCCCTTCTTTATCGTAGAACACCGGATCGACGATCTTTGCGCTATAGGTTTTGCCATCAGTGCCGGGGAATTCCAGCACCTCGCCCATGCGGTCTGGTCCGTTCAGGATCAACCCCATCGCGATGCCTTTGCCCAGTGTTGGCGAATGATAGGTCGAAGTCACGCGCCCGATCATGTTGCGCTGGTTATTTTCGTTCACGCCCTCACCCACGGCATAGGCCCCGTCCGGCAAGGTGCTGCCGTCGGTTGTCTCAAGCCCCACCAGTTTCCAGCGGGTCGGGTCGACCATATGGCTGCGCTCTTGGGCGCGCTTGCCAAGGTAGTCTTCCTTCTTCTTCGAGATCGCCCAGTTCAGCCCCAGATCCTGTGGGATCACTGTGCCGTCGGTTTCGTCCCCGATCATAATGAATCCCTTTTCGGCGCGCAGGATGTGCAGGCATTCCGTGCCATAAGGCATAACGCCCAGATCATGACCCGCGACCATCAGCGCATCCCAGAATGCTTGGCCAACGCCCGCATCCACGGCGATTTCATAGCTCAATTCGCCCGAGAACGAGATGCGATAGATACGGCATTTGAATCCGCCAAGCTCGCCATCAACCCATTCCATAAAGCCAAGCGCGTCTTTGCTGACATCCATCCCACCCAGCTTTTCCAAGCACTTGCGGGCATTGGGGCCGACCACGGCGATTTGTGCATACTGTTCGGTGACATTGGCGACATAAACGTTCCAGTCCCACCACTCGGTTTGCAGCCATTCCTCCATATGCTGGTGGATACGCTCCGCACCGCCGGTGGTGGTGTGGCACAAGAATGTGTCGTCATCGATGCGCGCGACCACGCCATCGTCGATCAGGAAACCGTTTTCTGAACACATCAAGCCATAGCGGCATTTACCCGGTTTCAGGCTGCTCATCATGTTGGTGTAAAGCATATCAAGGAACTTGCCGGCATCCGGACCTTTGACGATAATCTTGCCAAGGGTAGAGGCATCTAGCAGGCCCATATTGGTGCGCGTATTCGTGACTTCGCGCATAACGGCGTCATGGGTTGTCTCGCCGGGGCGGTTATAGGAATACGGCCTGCGCCAATGGCCGACAGGCTCCCATTCGGCACCGTTGGTCTCGTGCCAGTCATGCATCGGTGTGCGACGCAGCGGTTGGAACACGTCGCCGCGCGCCTCGCCGCCAATCGCGCCCATGGAAATGGGGTGGTACGGCGGGCGGAACGTTGTGGTGCCAACGGTCGGAATATCGGCATCCAAAGCCCCGGCAAGGGTCGCAAGGCCGTTGATATTGCTGAGCTTTCCTTGATCAGTTGCCATGCCAAGGGTGGTGTAACGTGTTGTGTGCTCGACACTGACAAACCCTTCTTGGGCGGCTAAACGCACGTCGGAAACTTTGACGTCGTTCTGGTAGTCCAGCCATGTCTTCTCGCGCAGTTTCACATTGGCACCGTGGGGCATCATCCAGACCGGAGCCAAAGGGGATTCCTCTTGGCGGTCGGCATTGGGCGATACGACATCCACAGGCAGCTTGAAGCCCAATGTGGTGACAACGCCGTCAGCCGCCGCGTGGGCGTCATGCAAGATGTCATCCAGCCCAAAGAACCCCGCCGCAGCACCTGCAGCTGTGACAAACCCGTGTCCGTCCGCACCGATCGGTGGATGGTTCACGTCAGGGCGGAAGCTGGCAAGGTTTGTATCCCAGACCAGCTTGCCACCGCAGTGAGACCACAGATGCACCACAGGGGACCAGCCGCCCGACATGGCGACCGCATCACATTCGATGGTTTCCAAAACTGCGCCTTCGCCGGCCTGGCTGCACACATCAACGGACGTCACCCGTTTGCCGCCTTTGACCGATGACACCGCGTGACCCATCATCACACGGACCCCCAGCTCTTTGGCGCGCGCCATCAGAATGGAATCTTCGGGCAGCACGCGGGCATCAAGGATCGCGGGCACTGTTAGCCCAGCTTCAACCAATGCGATGGCCGTGCGATAGGCATCGTCGTTGTTGGTAACAACAACGGTGCGATCCCCCACGGATACACCGAAATTAACCACATAGTCGCGCACTGCTGCCGCCAGCATTACGCCCGGTATGTCATTGCCAGCAAAGGACAATGGCCGTTCGATCGCGCCGGTTGCAGTTATGATATGACCCGCGCGAATACGCCACAGCCTGTGACGTGGCCCTTGGGCCGCAGGCGCGTGGTCTTTCAAACTCTCGTAGCCCAGCAGATAGCCATGATCATATACCCCTGCCCCCATTACGCGGGTGCGCATATGGACGTTTTCCATCGCAGACAACTCGGCGACCAGCGCATCAACGTGCGATGTAACAGGCATATCTTCGACAACGCCGCCATCAACCGGCGCGCGACCGCCCCAATGGGCTGTTTGCTCCAGCAAGATCACGTTTGCCCCCGCCAGTGCTGCGGTGCGCGCAGCCTCGAGACCGGCAACGCCGCCGCCGATCACCAGCACATCGCAAAAGGCATGGAAATGTTCGTAGCTGTCCGCGTCTTGTTCTTTCGGTGCTTTGCCCAGACCTGCTGAATGGCGGATGATCGGCTCGTAGACATGTTTCCAGAACGGCCGCGGATGGATGAACATCTTGTAATAGAACCCGGCAGGCAGGAACCTGCTGAGGTGTTTGTTGATCGCGCCTACGTCAAATTCAAGGCTGGGCCAGTGGTTCTGGCTCGCGGCCTCAAGCCCGTCAAACAGTTCGGTTGTAGTGGCGCGCTGGTTGGGTTCAAACTGCCCACCACGGCCAAGGTTCATCAGCGCATTGGGCTCTTCCGGCCCTGCTGCGACGATGCCACGGGGGCGGTGGTATTTGAATGACCGGCCCACAAGCATCTGGTCATTTGCAAGCAAAGCCGATGCCAACGTGTCGCCTTCGTAGCCGCGCAACTGTTTGCCGTTGAACGAAAAGCTGACAGCGTTGGATTTGTTGAGCAGGCGGCCGCCTGTGGCAATTCTGGTGCTCATGAGGTCAAACCTTGGTGTTTGCGGCAGGCGTCGGAGCCTCCGGCGGGAGTTTTCTGGGCAAAATGAAGCAACGGCATCACGAGGATTGTGGTGCCTGCCAATCGGGACGCCGATCAGCTATTTTATCGATGATATCTTGGGGGACCGTGCTCGTTTGGGCCGTATAGGTACCAAAGATCTCTAGCGTCATGGTATCGCGCGCGGCGTGAAACCATTTGCCACAGCCATAGACATGTCGCCAGCGTTCGAAATGCACCCCCTTGGGGTTTTCCCGCATAAACAGGTATTTCTCAAAATCATCATCCGAAGCACCCGGGCCATGCCGGGTCAGATGTGCTTCTCCACCTCCGTGGAATTCGGTTTCTTCGGCTGTGACGCCGCAATTGGGACAGGTGAGGATCAGCATGGGACGCTCCTTGGGGAGGTTGCGCGAAACGCAAAAAAGCCGATCCCAGTGACGGGATCGGCTTTGGTCGCGAAAGAATTGTTGATCTTAGGCTTAGTTGCCGGCTGCGGGTTCCGCAGCACCTTCAACAGGTTCTGCTGTACCTTGCACAGCGTCACCAGAACCTTCGACGTTAACGTTGACGTCGCGGGTCGTGTCCATCGGATCACCGCCGGAAAAGAAGTAAAAGCCGAAACCGATAACCAGCACGACGAGAATACCAATAATGATGCCCGAACCGTTGCCACTGGTTTTGTTGACGGTGGTGTGGGGTGCTTGATTGTTGTTTGGCGTAGCCATTGTACTATTCCTTCATAAACTCTGTATGAAGAAATAACTCCGTGAACGCGGGGATCGTTCCCGCCGACATGTAAATTTGTGGTGAAAGCCAGAAACATTAGTGCGCCACCCCTGCAGCCACGCTTTCATCGATAAACCGGCCTTCTTGAAAACGGTTCAGCCCAAAGGCATCAGTAAGGGGCGAGCGGCCCTTCGCCATTAGCTCGGCCATGGCCCAGCCGGACCCCGGAATTGCCTTGAACCCGCCGGTGCCCCAACCGCAATTGATAAACACGCCGTCAACGGGGGTTTTACTGAGGATCGGAGAGCGGTCGCCCGTCACATCCACAATCCCACCCCATTGGCGCAACATCTTGAGGCGCGAGACCATCGGGAAGGTCTCGATCAGGGCGCGCACGGTTTCCTCGATATGGTGGAAAGACCCGCGTTGGGTGTAGTTGTTATAGCCGTCGGTGCCGCCGCCGATGACCATCTCGCCTTTGTCAGACTGCGACATATAGCCGTGCACCGTGTTGGCCATCACAACCACATCCATGCAAGGTTTTATCGGCTCGGACACCAATGCCTGAAGCGAAACGGATTCGATGGGCAGCCGGAAACCCGCCATATCAGCAAGATGGCCCGAGTGCCCCGCAACCACCATTCCCAGTTTGTCACAATCAATGTCGCCGCGATTGGTGGAGACGCCAACCACCTTGCCGCCCTCAGAGCGGATGCCGGTGACTTCGCATTTCTGGATCACGTCCATACCCATGTCAGAGCACGCCCGCGCATAACCCCAAGCCACAGCATCGTGCCGCGCAGTGCCACCGCGTGCTTGCCACAGCCCCCCCAAGACAGGATAGCGCGGCCCATCAATGTTGATGATCGGTACCAGTTGC
>JAPKCR010000508.1 GCA_026421135.1 Sulfitobacter sp.
TTACAATGCCAATGCGTTTCTGACGAACCTGATCTGGAACACCCGTGGCGATCGTCAGTGTTTTCAGTTCGGCCCGGGCGACAATCAGGACGTTTGTTGGCGGATTGCCAAAGATCCCAATGCACAGGTGTCCGTAATCACAGGCGCGTGGTCTGTGCCGTTGTTCCGATCCAACATGGATTTCGCTGATATCCGTCGTCAAGCTGCCTTGCTACAGAAAGTCGAAAGCGAACACATGAATATTCTGCGCTCGCCCTATACCAAGGCGCGTGTCCGAATTTGGAATATGGCCGAATTTATTGAAGCCCCGATGGAGCCGTTGCAAGGGATATTGGACGAGATAGGCCATACCAAGATGAACCGTATATCCGAAGTTCCCAAATTGGTTGATCTGTCAGGGTTCGGGCAATTTCTGCAGAACCTCAAGAACCAAGGGATGCACCCGCATCTTATGGGTGATTTCCCGGTCGAGCGGGGCATTGCTGCGACGCAACCGTTGCCGCGCAGACCCTATTTGGTGCAATAAACCATGTCTTCCAGTTTCAGAAGCTTTGTCGTTTTCGCGGAAATGCGAACTGGGTCAAATTTTTTGGAAACGAACCTGAATGCATTTAATGGCATCAGCTGCCACGGCGAAGCGTTTAACCCGCATTTTATTGGCTATCCCAAAGCGACTGATATCTTGGGCGTCGATTTAGAAACGCGCGATATGAACCCTGACCTTCTGCTGGCCGCCATACGGACAAAGTCAGCCGGGCTGGGGGGCTTTCGCTATTTTCATGACCATGATCCCCGCGTGCTGGACGCGTTGCTGAACGATGACACTTGCGCAAAGATTATTTTGACCCGCAATCCGGTCGAAAGCTATGTCAGTTGGAAGATCGCCCAAGCCACCGGACAGTGGAAGCTGACCGATATGAAGGCACACAAAGCCGGCCAAGCACTGTTTGATGAGCAAGAGTTCGCAGCCCATTTAGAAGCGCTGCAACAGTTTCAATTGCTTTTGCTGAATCGGTTGCAGGTTCTGGGCCAGACCGCATTTTATGTCGCTTATGAAGACCTGCAAAACGTCGATGTGATGAATGGTCTTGCACGGTTTTTGGGTGTGGACGAGACGTTGGAGGGGCTAGATAAGAGCCTGAAAAAGCAAAATCCTGAACATATCTCGACCAAAGTCAGCAATTACGACGAAATGCTTTTGGCTCTTGGGCGGCTTGATCGTTTCGATCTGACGCGCACGCCGAACTTTGAGCCCCGTCGCGGGCCCGTGGTACCGTCCTATTTCGCCGCGGCCGAGGCACCATTGCTGTATCTGCCGCTGCGCAGTGGGCCGGAACCGCAGGTTCTGGATTGGTTGGCAGCCGTAGACGGCGTCAAACGCAATCAATTGCGCGGTAAGATGAACCAGAAAGACCTGCGCCAGTGGAAAAGACGCCATGTCGGCCATCGCAGCTTTACCGTATTGCGGCACCCGGTTGACCGCGCCCATGACGCGTTTTGTCGCCACATCGTGACAACCGGAAAAGGCAGCTATACCCAATTGCGCAGCAATCTGATCAGGCGCTACAAGTTGCCCCTGCCCGAGGGTGAACCCGACTCAGACTATGACATTCGGGCGCACTGTGAAGCGTTCAAGGCGTTTTTGGTTTTCCTTAAGGGGAATCTTAACGGCCAGACTGCCATTCGCGTTGATCAGGCGTGGTGCACCCAAGCGCAAGCGCTACAGGGATTTGGGGAATTTGCTTTGCCAGATCGCATTATTCGAGAGGCAGATCTGCAAAATGATCTGGCTGAACTCGCTGCTTCGGTCGGTATCACAACACCACCAGCGGTCACGACACGCCCGCAAACAGCCCCGTTCGACCTATCGGAAGTATACGATGCCGAAATCGAAAAGCTCGCCTCGGATGCCTACCAGCGAGACTATATGATTTTCGGTTTCAGCAGCTGGAAATAGCGATCTCAGGCCGCTTGCGTGGCCTGTGCTTCTGTCAATATCGTGTAAAGCGTTGCTGGCTCGGGGTTTGCGCGCAGCTTTGAACACACAGACGTATTCCGCAGTGTCCGTGACACCAGCGCCAATGCCTTTAGGTGTTCAACCCCTGCATTTTCAGGCGCGAAGAGCGCGAATGCGATGTCCACGGGCTGCCTGTCGACAGCGTTGAAATCAATTGGTTTGTCCAGCAGCACAAATGCGCCCAGGACTTTCTCCAAACCTTCAAGCCGCGCATGAGGAAGCGCGACACCATGGCCCACACCTGTCGGGCCAAGGGATTCGCGCGTTTGCAAGGCTTCGATAACAGCGCCACTGTCCAGACCATATGCGTGAAACGCCAGCTCCCCGATATCATGGAGCAGGCGCTTCTTGCTTGATGCAGACGTCAGAACCTTAACGGCCCCGGGCTTCAGGAGTGTCGCAAAATTCATTCTGCTCGCTCAATTCTGGTCCGCTTTCTTGCGAGCCGTTGTGTTTAGGACGGGTCGATCCAGCCGATGTTTCCGTCTTCACGACGGTACACAACGTTTACGCCTTCTTTACCCTCTTTACGAAACACGACGACAGGTGAGCCTGAAATTTCCATTTGCATGACAGCTTCTCCGACAGACAAGTTTGCGATCTTGGTCTGCATTTCGGCAATAATCATGGGTTGGAGGGTTTCGGGTTCCTGCGCATCTGAATCGCTTTCTGAAGCGAGGATATACGAGGAAGCGCCGAAAAGTTCAACAGGCTCTGGCCGTTCTCTGTGGTGATCCTTCAACCGGCGCTTGTAGCGGCGGAGTTGTTTTTCCATCTTAGCTGCGCAGGAGTCAAAAGAGCCATAAATATCAGTAGCATGAGCCTTTGCCGAAGCGGTCAGGCCGGTTGAGAGGTGCACCGTTGCTTCGCAGACA
>JAPKCR010000509.1 GCA_026421135.1 Sulfitobacter sp.
GATAGAACGAACGTAACACAAACAACACAACGAAAACAGAAAATAATCCAAAACGGAGTTGTTGCCGCAAGCGTTGCTGGCTTGGTGCAGCTTATTATTCAGCACCAAAATGCTCTGCCGAATGAATGATGCAATAGGAACCGTCGGTCCAAAGCCGACCTACGAGCAAGCCGCGGCGAACGACCACAGTGAGCCCATTCCGTTGAAAAACTCCACCATGCGACAATTCGCGCAGAAACTGGGAACATCATTCTCGCTAAGGGCCAATTGGAAAGCGTTGCTTACAGAAGGACACTTTCGAAGAAAAACATTCTGCTAATCTGGCCCAATCAGTCTATGAGATGGGTTTTTCAACAGAGTAGGCCGTTCACTGCGCCCAACACGAAGGGCGGAAACCTGACCTTCGCTGCATGTGCAAGCCAACTTGGTTTTGGACGAGAAAGCCGAAATTGGCAGGTGATCTCGCAAATTAACCGCAGAACACGGGGGCAATTAGTCCCACTCGGGCGCGAGTGTCACCGAGTTCACCAACTGCCCTGCCGCATCGGAAATGCGCCAGGGCAAAAGGGGGCTATTCGGCAGCAGCCATGTGGGGCGCGGCAGCGTTTAGCAGGCCCGACAGGCGCACCAGAATAATCCCGATAGCAACCACTCCGGCGGCGATGTAGGGCGCAGCGGCAAGTCCAATCCCGTCCACAACAAGCCCACCAGCCCATGCACCACCGGCAATACCCAAATTGAACGCGCCGATGTTCAGGCCAGAGGCTACATCAACGGCACCCGGCGAAACCTCACGTGCAATCTGTACAACATAGGATTGCAGCGGAGGTACGTTGGCGAAGGCAAAACCACCCCAGAATGCCGCAACCGCGATGGCTGCAATCGGGTTGGTAAGGGTCGCACCAAGCGCCACAAGTGAAATTGCAAGTCCAGCAAAGATCACAGTTAACGCAGGCACGGCACCGATGCGGTCAGCAAGTTTGCCGCCGGCGATGTTCCCCACGGCAACAGATGCACCATAGAGCAGCAATACGAGGCTGATCGCACCCGCAGACAGACCAGTGACTTCATTCAACATTGGCGCAAGGAAGGTGAAGGCGATGAAGTTACCACCATAGCCAACAGCTGTGATCAGATACACCAGCAGAAGACGGGATGAGGTCAGCACCTGCAGCTGCGCTTTTAACCCGGGAGACGCGGTGCGGGTGAGATTGGCTGGCACCAAGACGGCCGATGCAATAAAGCCGATCACCCCGAGCACGACGACACCAATGAACGTGGACTGCCAGCCAAAGTTCTGGCCAATCAAAGTTCCCAAAGGCACGCCTGTAACCAAGGCCACTGTCAAACCAAGAAACACCAAGGCAATAGCCGAACTTTCCTTTTCAGGCTCCACCAAATCAGTGGCGATGGTCGAAGCGATCGCAAAGAACACCCCGTGGGCGAGGCCTGTGATAAAGCGCGCAGCGACCAAGCTCCCATAATCAGGTGCAATGGCTGCGTAGGCATTGCCGAGCGTGAAAAGCGCCAACAAGAGCAGGAGAAGCGTTTTGCGAGGCACGCGGTCGGCCATTGCCGTCAACACTGGGGCACCTATGGTCACGCCAAGTGCGTAAAGACTGACCAACAGGCCAGCAGATGGAATCGACACGCCAAGATCGGCGGCGATGGTGGGAAGCAGGCCAACGATAACGAACTCGGTCGTTCCGACGGCGAAGGCGGCGATTGTCAGCGCCCATAAAGCAAGTGGCATCGGTATCTCCATTAATTAGATGTCGACGCCGTATATGCCAGCGGTTATCTATTGCGAGAACAGACATGTTTGGAATGGATCATTGCAAAATCCGCACGAATTGCTTCGCATGGGCGACCTTGCCGCGTTTGTCGGCATTGTTGATGATGGAGGCTTTGCTGAATCCGCGCGGCGCAGGGGAGTGTCCGCATCGACGCTAAGCCGGTCGGTGACACGGCTTGAAGAACAACTGAAGGTCACACTACTGCGCCGGACCACGCGGTCCATCGAGATCACGCCCGAAGGTGCTGTGGTACTGGCCGAGGCCCGAGAGATTCTTGACCGCAGCGAAAGCCTGCAAGAGATAGCGACAAGCGGGCAGGCCCCCGCTGGACCTTTGCGCGTGAATGCGCCCGTGCCATTTGTGCTGCATGTGCTCGCGCCGCGCCTGGCCGAATTCCACGCGCAGTATCCAGACATTAAATTGTCGATCGACATGACAGATACGCTGGTTGATCTGATTGGCAGTCATGCAGATGTCGCCATTCGGTTGGGTCGGCTTCCCGATAGTGAGATGTTGCATCGACCGCTGGGGCGAACGTCGTGGAAACTGGTGGCTACACCGGAGTATCTGGACCGCCACGGCTGGCCCGAAACGCCCGCGGACCTCGCGCGGCTGGAACA
The DNA here is from genome assembly GCA_026421135.1 of Sulfitobacter sp. GTDB lineage: Bacteria > Pseudomonadota > Alphaproteobacteria > Rhodobacterales > Rhodobacteraceae > Sulfitobacter. The sequence goes on from JAPKCR010000509.1 coordinate 2,417, forward strand.
AGTGCGCTTTGCGATGCCTGAGCACATCAACACGTTGCGTTTTGCAGGCCATGTCGAACCGATTGCCGTGCCCGCCGCAATCACCGCCGGCAATGGCGAGGCAGTACGTCAACTGGTGCTGGGCGGTCTTGGCATCGCGCGTTTCTCCGACTTTATGATTGTGAAGGATATTGCTGCGAGCCGTCTGGTCGAACTCTTTCCGGGTCAGCTGCAATCCGAGCCGCTCGACATTACCGCCCTTTACCTGACCCGCATCTCTGGCCTGCGCCGGCTGGGCGTGTTTCTGGATTGGCTGGGTACGTTACGTTCGGGCTGAGTGCCTCTTGGTGGACCCCGACTGGTGCCAAGCAAAGCTTGCGTACCCTTAAGATTTTCCCGCCTGTCCAATCATGCTCTATTCCTACTCCGCCGAGGTCCGCTTAACGACGCTGCACCGCAGCGGTTCACGTCATTGGGAGTGGCAGCTAAG
>JAPKCR010000510.1 GCA_026421135.1 Sulfitobacter sp.
GCGAACCATCCGGTTGAGTTTATGGCCGGTGTGATGAACTGCGATATCCATCTGACCGACAAGCTGGCGATCTATTTCGAAGAAGTCCGCAAGCGACTTGAGCTGCCGTGGGTGCCGCCTTGTGTGAACCGCTCTGATGCGACTTTCAAAGTCGTCGATGGGGCGCTGATCTATGCGCTGGGCGCGTTGAAAAACGTGGGCGTCGAGGCGATGAAGTTGATTACCGAAGGCCGCAAGGTTGAGGGTTTGGATCGGCCCTTTGCAACGTTGTTTGATCTGGCACGGCGCGTTGATCTGAAACGCGTTGGCAAGCGCCCGTTGGAGATGCTGGCGCGGTCCGGTGCGTTCGACCAGCTTGACGACAACCGTCGTCGGGTCTGGAATGCGCTCGACGGTCTGGTAAGCTATTCCGCCGCGATCCATGAGCAAAAGGCCAGCAATCAGGTGTCTCTGTTTGGCGAGGCGGGCGATGATCTTCCCGAACCGCGCATCCTGCCTTGCGACGATTGGGAAGCTGCTGAACGCCTGACCGAAGAATTTAAAGCTGTCGGGTTCTATCTGTCCGGCCACCCGTTGGACGATTATATGGGACCTTTGAAGCGCAAATCGGCGAGCGGCGGCGTTCCGTTCCTTACCTTGGACGAACTGACGGAAAAAGTATCGGTCAAAGGCGCAATGAACGCACGGTTGGCCGGGATTGTCGCGGGACGGCAGGAACGCAAGTCAGCCCGGGGCAACCGCTTTGCCTTTGCGCAGCTGTCTGATCCTACCGGCGCATATGAGGTGACATTGTTTTCTGACACGCTGGAACTAGCGCGTGATCATCTTGAAACCGGATCAAAAGTTGTGGTGATGGTCGAGGCGACGATGGAAAGCGACCAATTGAAACTGCTGGGCAGGTCGGTTGCGCCGATTGACTCGGTCGTGGCGGACGCTGGCAACATGGGCCTGCGTATTTTTGTGGATGAGGCTGCCGCCATTCAAGCGGTTGCCGAAGTATTGGCCGGTGCACGAACGGCCGCCAAATCCGCTGGAAAAGGCCCGATCCAGCTATGCCTCATGGATCCGACCCTGCCGGGCGAGGTCGAGGTGGACCTATGCGCGGAATACCCGGTCACACCCAAGATTAAAGGCGCGATCCGGTCCCTGAGCGGGGTTTTGGAAGTCGAGGAAATCTAGCCAGCGACCCAGTCGAACTGGATCAATAATGCGGCGGGCGTTCATTTCCGATCACGACGCCTTCGTTGCTAGACGCCTCGCGTTCACCCTCGCGCTGCATCAGCATATGCACGCGGCGGGTCAAGGTGGCGATCTCGATTTCCTGACGGGCAACCACATCCGACAGATCATCAACGCTGCGGATTAGATGGGCCATTTGTTCTTCAAGCTTGTCCATGTTCTGATCCTTACCATTCGTGTGATCCGCAGATAGGCGAGGGGGATCGCCTTGGCAACCTTCTGGGGCCGACCTTCCCCCGACCCCAGAGGATAATTGACGCCAGAGAAGGACCAGTGCGCAGATCGGAAAGGCGCGTGGCTTGCTTGCTCTTGTCGGGGGGCTGGGGTAGATGCGAGGCGCAAAGTTCAGCCCGCAGGATGTGATCCCATGGCCAAGCCAAAGAAGACCCCCCGCCCCAAGGCCGAAGCGCCCAAAGGCTTTCGTGACTATTTCGGTGCCGAAGTAACGCAACGCGCTGAAATGCTGCGCAAGATTGCGGGGGTCTATCATCGCTACGGGTTTGACGCTTTGGAAAGTTCGGGCGTTGAAACGGTCGAAGCCTTGGGGAAATTTCTGCCTGATGTGGACCGCCCCAACGAAGGGGTTTTCGCGTGGCAAGAAGATGCAGATGCGGACAAGCCCGGTGACTGGCTGGCATTGCGCTATGATCTGACGGCACCTTTGGCGCGGGTCTATGCACAACATCGCAATGATTTGCCGACGCCCTATCGCCGCTATGCGATGGGGCCTGTGTGGCGCAATGAAAAACCGGGACCGGGGCGGTTTCGTCAGTTTTATCAATGCGATGCCGATACCGTAGGCGCTCCTTCGGTTGCTGCCGATGCCGAGATCTGCGCGATGCTGGCCGACTGCCTTGAGGAAGTCGGGATCGAGCGTGGCGACTACATCGTGCGCGTGAACAACCGCAAGGTGCTGAACGGGGTGATGGAAGTGGCAGGGCTGGCAGGGGACGAAAAAGCCGCCGAGCGCGGGATCGTCTTGCGTGCTATAGATAAGCTGGATCGGTTAGGGTTGGACGGCGTACGTGACTTGTTGGGTGCGGGCCGCAAGGACGACAGTGGTGATTTTACCGATGGTGCTGGTCTGACGGAAACCCAGGCCGATGTGGTCATGGGCTTTATGCAAGCCAAGCGCGACACAGGTGCGCAAACCGTGGCACGGCTGCGTGATCTGGTCGGAGGATCAACCGTTGGTCTGCAAGGCGTCGATGAGTTGGAAACCATTGCCGATCTGATGGCTGCGGGCGGCTATGGCCCCGACCGGGTCGAGATTGACCCTTCGGTCGTACGTGGCCTTGGCTATTACACTGGACCCGTATTCGAGGCCGAACTGACATTCGAGATCAAGGATGACAAGGGCCGCGTGCGTAACTTTGGCTCGGTCGCGGGCGGCGGGCGCTATGACGATCTGGTCAAGCGGTTCACCGGACAGGAAGTCCCGGCAACAGGGGTTTCGATTGGCGTGGATCGCCTGCTGGCGGCGCTGCACGCTAAAGGGCGTTTGACCAGCGATACCGTTGGCCCCGTCGTCGTCACGGTGATGGATAAAGCGCGCATGGCCGATTATCAGGCGATGGTGGCCGAACTACGTCAGGCTGGCATCCGGGCCGAGGTTTATCTGGGTAACCCCAAAAACTTTGGCA
>JAPKCR010000511.1 GCA_026421135.1 Sulfitobacter sp.
CTTTCTTTGCCGAGTATTCTCCCGATTTGTACACGCGGGAATCCGTGAACACTGGGATTGATGTCTCATCTCCGCTCAACGTTGGTCTTGAATACCGATTCAAGAATGGCGTGAACCTGAAGGGGTTTGTTGTTGGCGGCAATGAATTCGGCGCACAGCTAAGCTATGTTATTAATCCTAAGAAACGAAGAGTGCCGGGAGGCATGGAGGCTGCGCCGCAGTCAATCGGCCAACGTAATCGGCTGGCAATTGCGGATTGGAACAACTCTCAAAAGGGTGGCAGCAAAGACGCTGCACAGCATGTTTTAAAATCGCGGCTGGCTGCAGATGGTCTTGCGCTCCAAGGCTTTACCATGAGCGGTACACAAGCGACGGTGCGTGTTCAAAACAACCGTTGGGACGTTGAGGCGCAAGCGGCTGGACGCGCGGCGCGGGTTATAGCTGCAACGCTGCCTCCGCAGATCGAACAACTTACTGTCGTATTCCAAAATAATGGAATGCCGATCAGCCGCATCGTGACGCAGCGATCTGATCTTGAAGAGCTACAGTTCGACTATGACGGTTCTTGGCGAACCTTGGCGCGTGCAGATATTGAGGATGCTCATGATGAAAGCCGTTTGGGAGAACTTGAAGACGCCTTTCCAGTTTATGAATCTTCGCTTGGGCCGTATCTTGCCACGTCATTTTTTGACCCTGACAGCCCCGTTCGTGCAGATTTGGGCGTGCAGCTTAAGTTGGCATATCGACCTACGCCGGGCCTGACATTTTCTGGTCTGTTCCGTTATCCATTGGTTGGTAATATTGCTGATTCAGAACGTGTTTCGAATTCATTGATCGAACCTGTGCGTACGAACGCAGTGCGCTATGCCCAAGAATCTGAACTTGAGATCAACAAACTAACTGCGGAATATATGTTCCGTCCGGGCAAGGATTTGTTTGGACGGGTCTCCGCGGGGTATCTGGAAAGCATGTTTGGTGGCGTTTCGGCGGAAGTCCTTTGGTATCCGACAACTGGCCGTTTGGCTTTGGGGGCCGAGATCAACTATGTGAAACAGCGTGATTTCGACATGTTGTTCGGCTTTCAAGACTACAAAGTTTTAACCGGCCATGCGTCTGCCTATTATGACTTTGGCAATGGCTTTTTTGGTCAGTTGGACGTGGGCCGTTACCTAGCTGGAGATTATGGTGCCACGGTTTCAATCGACCGTGAGTTTAACAACGGTTTCAAGGTCGGCGGGTATTTCACGTTAACGGATGTTCCATTTGATACCTTTGGCGAGGGATCCTTTGATAAAGGTCTGCGCGTCGAAATTCCTTTGTCTTGGTTCACAGGTAAGCCATCGCGCACAAGCCTTTCACAAACCATCAAACCGATTACCCGAGATGGCGGCGCGCGTTTGGGCGTGGCGAACCGCCTACATCGTGTAGTCAGGGACTATCGCGGCGAAGAGCTGGGCGACGGCTGGGGGAGGTATCTGCGATGACCACTCGTATCATTACTAGCCTTATTGCCCTTGCGCTTCTGGGTGCCTGTACTGGCAGCCAGAACCTGATTGATCGTGGTATCGAAATCGCTTCGGGTGATACTGCACAATCGGCGTTGCCAGCCGGGCAGTTCCCGCCTCGTTTTGCAACATTGGTCGCTGATACCTCTGTGCCGCTGCTGGTTGTGACTATTGAAAGCAGAGGCCAGTCAGGCCGACTGCTTTTGGAAAATACAGTCAATGGTGTGGATACATGGCTAAGCGCGGATATGAGCGCATTGATAATCCAGAAGGGTATGCTTCGCGGGACGCGGGGCGTCGGGTCTGAATTGTTTGCGGCTGAAGTCTCGGAGCCGATGAAAATGATACTGGCGGGCAAGAACGGCTTTTCAGACCGCTTTCACAGCAATCTTTCAGGTGATGACAAGATTAGTACACGCACATACCGCTGCTTGGTCAAAACAAAAGGGTCTGCAGTGATCAACCTTGAGATAGGGCGTATAACCACGCGGGTGATGACCGAAGAATGTAAAAGTCTGGACCAGTCGTTCACAAACACCTATTGGGTGAGTTCAAATACCGGCGCAATTGTACAGGCGCGCCAATGGGCCGGAAGCGAGCTTGGGTATATCAAAACCCAGGTTGGTGTCCGCTAAATTAAAGTGAAGTCCGGAGCGCAAAGTTGCTGGCTTTTTATTCTGGATGGGAGTGACGTGTCGTGAGATACCTTTTGATGGCAGTTTTGGGCCTGAGTCTTGCAGGTTGTGGCGTTGTTTACCGCTCGCCTAGCGTCGTCGAAGGTGCCGCAGGTGGCGCAAATGTTCGGGTGCTCGACCTGAACCCTGAAACAGTAGTTCAGGCCAATCGCTCTCCCTACACGCCGCAAACGCTTCCTGCGTTCTTTTCGCAGACAGCGGGATCGGGTTCCGGCCTACGCGGCGCAGGTGCGCTTCCTGTTCCACCTGTCCAAAGTGAATCGCGTCCAGCGGCCCTAGAGATGCGGTTGCCTCCGGCTGCGGACCCTGGTCCTTATGAAATCGGCATAGGCGATGTTGTTTTGCTTGCGACTCCACGTACGGGGTCCTCGGTAGAGCAACTCTCCGGTTTGCTTGCGGCACAGAACTCTCGTCAAGGCTATACTGTTCAAGATGATGGATCGATCAACATCCCCGACGTCGGCCGCGTTCGGATTTCGGGCCTGACAATCGAAGACGCCGAAGCAGCGCTTTTCCAGCGGCTGGTCGAAAACCAGATTGATCCGACGTTTAGCTTGGAAATCTCTGAATTCAATTCGCGCAAAATCTCGATCGGTGGGGCGGTTGCAGCGCCGACAGTGGTTCCTGTAACGCTGACACCTCTATTTTTGGAAGAGGCGCTTGCAGCTGCAGG
>JAPKCR010000025.1 GCA_026421135.1 Sulfitobacter sp.
AAGCTGACACAGGTCAGAACCAGAAACAGCACCATCCAGACAGGATGCTGGATAGTGATATCTACGAAAAAGAACGCGGTGGCCAAGATAATGACCCCGATAAACATCGCCTTTGTCGCAGCAGCCCCGACATAACCCAGTACAATTTCGATAAAGTTCACGGGTGCGGACAGAAGTTCAAATACCGTCCCGATAAATTTGGGGAAATATATGCCAAAGGACGCGTTTGAAATCGACTGTGTGATGACACTTAGCATGATCAGGCCGGGCACGATGAACGCGCCATAGCTGATGCCATCAACCTCTTGGATGCGACTGCCGATGGCTGCACCAAAGACGACAAAGTACAGCGATGTCGACAAAACTGGCGAGACAAAGCTTTGCGTGATTGTCCGGAAAAATCGGGCCATCTCGAATTTATAGATGGATGAAACAGCGATCCAGTTCATGCCGCATCCTCCTTTACCAGATCCACGAAAATATCTTCCAGACTGCTTTGTGATGTCTCGATATCAGTCAGGGTAAGACCCGCAGCGGAAACATCGGACAGCAGTTTGGTGATGCCTGTCCTTTCGGCCCGCGTGTCATAGCTATAGATCAGCTTGTCCCCGTCGGGCGATAGAACCAGCGCATCAGACGTCAGGCTCGCAGGCAGTGCCTTAATCGGTTTGGACAATTGCACGGTAAGTTGTTTTTTGCCCATACGCGCCATCAGTTTTTCTTTGCCTTCGACCAACAGCAATTCGCCTTTGGCGATAACACCGATCCTGTCAGCAATTGCTTCGGCCTCTTCGATGTAGTGGGTGGTAAGGATGATGGTCACGCCATCCGCCTTCAGCTCTGCCACGATCTCCCACATGTCCCGGCGCAATTCGACGTCAACACCGGCGGTCGGCTCATCCAGAAACAACACACGCGGTTCGTGGGAAAGCGCCTTGGCAATCAAGACACGTCGCTTCATGCCTCCGGACAGCGCCCGTATCTGGGTGTCCTTCTTATCCCAAAGCGAAAGCTGTTTTAGAATCTTTTCCAACGCAGCGTCATTCTTGGGTTTGCCAAACAGCCCGCGCGAAAAGCGGACGGTGTTCATCACAGTCTCGAAGGGTTCGAGGTTGATTTCCTGAGGAACCAAACCAATCATCGAACGCGCTGCGCGGTAATCGGAAATGGTGTCATGCCCGCCGACCTTTACCGACCCGCCGGTCGCGGTTGTAATTCCGCAAACCGTTGAGATTAAAGTAGTTTTACCAGCGCCATTCGGCCCAAGAAGGGCCAGAATCTCGCCCTGCCTGATGTTCAGGGTGACCCCTTTCAGGGCCTCGAACCCGTCGCCATATTGCTTGCGCAGGTCCTTAATTTCGACAATATCTGGCATCAAAGCCTCCGGATTATTTTGCCGAAAGCTAGACTGATTGCAGCCGAGTTAACAGGGGGTCAGTTCAGGACTTTTCGCGCCCGAACCACCCCTTCTTTTTGGGCGCATCTGCTGCAACCTCTTCGCCATTCGCCGCACCGGCATCGCCCGGCCCCTCAAGGGTCTCTTGCAGGTTGTTGAAAAACTGATCGGCCATTTTTTTGGCAAAGCCATCTATAATGCGGCTACCAAGTTGTGCCAACTTGCCGCCGACTTTCGCCTCAACGTCATAGGTCAATTCGGTACCGCCATCCTTGGGCACCAGCGTGACATCCGCTTCGCCTTTGGCAAAGCCCGCAGCACCGCCCTTGCCCTCACCGCTGATCTTGATGGATTGACCCGGCACCATGTCTGACATGGTCACCTGCCCTTTGAATGTCGCCTTCACCGGCCCGACTTTTTGAACCACGGTTGCCTCGTACCCGTCTTCGGGTGATCCGATGACTTCGGTTGCTCCGGGAACACATTTGATCAGCATGTCGGGGTCTAGCAGTGCGGCGTAGACCTCTTCGGGGCTGGCAGCGATCTGGCGGGTGTCTGACATTTTCATCCGTGTGTCCTCCTCAGGGCGAAATTTCTGCCAACCTACCGCAGGTGCGATGCCCGCGCCAAGATGGAAACACGCTGGACAGGATCGAGATAGCTGATAGGTCTTCAATATGAATGCAAATGCACACAACAACTCTGGCGCAGCCATCGCCTTTATTTTTGCAGGGGTGTTTGCAATTTCGATAAACGACATGCTGATCAAGCAGTTGTCGGGTGGTTATCCCCTCCATGAAATCGTCTTTGCGCGCGCCTTGATCGGCATTCTATTCGGTCTGGGCTTGGTTCAGCTTGAAGGTGGCTGGCGCATTCTGAAAACGTCGCAATGGCACTGGCATCTGTTGCGGGGGCTATTGGTAGTGATCGCCAACATGACGTTTTTCCTTGCGCTGGCGGCGCTGCCTTTGGCCGATGCGACCGCGCTGTTTTTTGTCGCCCCGTTGTTTATTACCCTGCTGTCGATTCCGATCTTGGGTGAAAAAGTCGGGATCATGCGGTTGGGCGCCGTGGCGGTCGGCTTTGCGGGGGTGGTGATTATGCAGCGCCCTTGGGCTGACACTGCTAGCTTGCAAGCCTCGCGGCTTGTGCTTTTGCTGCCAGTCGTGGCGGCATTGACCTATGCGCTGAACCAGCTGATGACCCGCAAGCTTGGCGTGCGCAGCAAGGCCTCGGCTTTGGCAATTTACATTCAGGGCACATTCCTGATCGTCTCGATCGGATTTTTTCTGGTAGCGGGGGATGGTCGTTTTGCGACCGATGGCAGTGCGCCGTCGATGCAGTTTTTACTGCGGTCGTGGGTGTGGCCAGCACGAGGCGACATCTGGGTGTTTCTTGGCCTTGGCTTGAACGCCGCCGTGATCGGGTACTGCCTAAGCCAAGCCTATCGCATCGCTGACGCTGCCACGGTTGCACCATTTGAATATATCGGTCTGCCGCTGGCTGTGTTCTGGGGTTTGGTAATCTTTGGTGACCTACCCGTGTGGGAAGTTTGGGTCGGCATCGCATTGATCTTGGGATCGGGCTTGTTCGTGTTTCTGCGCGAACGGCAAAAAGCCCGCGCGTCCCTGCGCACCCAACCAATGCGCAGCGGTTAGTCCGAAACGCGCACCACAACCTTGCCCGTTGCCTTGCGGGTGCGCAGCAAGTCTAGTGCCTCGTTCGCTTGCTCAAGCGGCAAAATGTGGCTGACATGGGGCTTCAGCTTGCCCGCAACATACCAATCGATCAGCGCCTTAAAGCTATCGGTCAGCACCTTGGGTTTGAATTTCTTATAGCCGCCCCAGAACAGTCCCAAGATGTTCAGGTTCTTAACCATGACGATGTTTGCGGGAATTTGCGGTACGTCGCCCGACGCGAACCCAAGCGGCAGCAGACGCGCTTCTGGGTTGCACGCGCGCATGGCGGCTTTGAACTGGTCCCCACCGATCGGGTCATAAACCACATCAGCCCCGCCCAGCGATTTGACGATCTCTCGGATGTCATCGACCTCGGAATCAATCAAGTGGTCAGCCCCCGCCGCGCGGCAGATATCAAGCTTGGCTTGGCCCCGCGCACAGGCGATCACCTCGGCCCCCATCAGCTTGCCCAGTTCTACCGCCGTCAGGCCCACACCGCCCGATGCGCCTAACACCAATAGACGTTCGCCAGGCTGCAACTGCGCCTTATAATCCAACGCCACGTGGCTGGTCCCATAAGCGATCAGGAAGGCGGCAGCATCAACCGCAGTCATCTCATCGGGGATGGCAACACAGATGTCAGCGGGCACTACGGCATATTCCGCCAGCCCATGAAGACCGCTGTAAGCCGCGATGCGTTGCCCGACTTTCAAACCCTCGACACCCTCGCCCAGCGCGCCCACCGTACCGGCCAGCTCCATCCCCAAGGTAAAGGGCAATGGTGGCTTTTCCTGATATGTCCCCTTGATCAGCAGCAGATCACCAAAGTTCAGCCCGCAGGTTTCAACCTTGACCAACACCTCGCCGGGGCCCGGCATTGGTATCTCAAGGTCTTGCAGTTGAAGCGGCTGATCATAGGCGGTGACTTGCATGGCGCGCATGTGGGAATTCCTTGGCTTGGTCGGACGACAGGTTCGAACGCAAAAGGGCCAGAGGATTGGCGGTTTTGCAACCCCGACCTCTGGCCCGATGGCATTCCGCGTTGAAATTTTGCGCTACGGAACGATCGCCAACCGGATCGCATAGGCGACTATGCCAAGGGCAAGAACGCTTAGCACCCAGATCAGGATGAACCACCCCGCTTTAGTCAACCAGTTGCCCTGCATCAGTGGTACCCATCGGCCGGATCGATTTTGCCGCGGAACACCCAATAGGTATAGGCGGTGTAGGTCAAAATCATTGGCAGCAACACCAGCGTTCCCACCAGCGTAAATTTGAGACTGCTGTCAGGTGCAGCCGCTTCGACGATGGTCAGCGATGGCGGCACAATATGCGGGTAAAAGCTGATGCCGATCCCGATAAACCCAAGCACGAACAGCGCTAAGGCACATAGGAACGGTGTCACATCCCAGTGACGTTGAAGCCCATGGAACAACCCGTAGATAGCAGCGGCAACCAGAGCAGGCACCAGAAACGTAAAGATCGCCGTGGGGAACGCAAACCAGCGCGTGTAATATTCGCCATCCAGAAACGGCGTCCAAATGCTGAAAATCCCCATGAAAACGACCGTCGCAATGGCAAACGGCCAAGCCAGCCGCCGCATGTGGGCCTGAATGCGGCCTTCAAGCTTCATGTTGAGCCAGGTCGCCCCCAGCATTGCATACCCCATCGTCACAGCAACGCCGGTCAAGATAGAAAACGGCGTCAGCCAGTCCCACCAGCCGCCCGCATAGGCACGGTTTTCGATCTCGATCCCCTGTACCAACGCACCCAAGGCAATGCCCTGACAAAACGCCGCCACAAAAGACCCGCCAAAAAACGAGATGTCCCATAGCCCCTTCCACCGCGTTGTGCGCCATCGGTACTCAAAGGCCACGCCGCGAAATACCAGCCCCAGCAGCATCAAGATGATCGGCATGTAAAGCGCAGGCATGATGGTCGCATAGGCCAGCGGAAAAACGGCGAACAAACCGCCGCCGCCCAACACCAGCCATGTCTCGTTTCCGTCCCAAATTGGCGCGACGGAGTTCATCATCACGTTGCGTTCCTCTTCGTCCTTGGACAGCGGAAACAGCAACCCCACCCCCAGATCAAACCCATCAAGGATTACGTAAATCAAAACAGCCAGTGCAATAAGGCCCGCCCAGATGAAAGAAAGCTCAAGTCCAAACATGGTATCTCTCCTATTCCGCCGGGTTCAGCCCCTTGCGGGCTTTTTGTGCGACTTGAGTGGTGCCTGCGGTTCGGATTGGCCCATCTGTAATCTCGCCAATGGCCCCGATTTTGGGACGTTTCGACATCAGGCGCAGGATATAGTAAGCACCGGCTCCAAAGACAAAAAAGTATACGATGATAAAGGCCGTGAGCGATGCGGCGACAGCAGGGGCGCTGACAGGTGCAATACTGTCAGACGTTCGCATAAGCCCGTAGATAGTGAAGGGTTGGCGGCCGACTTCGGTCGTGATCCATCCGGCCAGAACTGCAACAAACCCCATTGGCCCCATCACGATAGCCGCTCGGTGCAACATGGGTGTTGCATGCAGTTTGCCGCGCCACCGTGCAATCGCACCCCACAGTCCCAAGCCTAGCATTGCAAACCCAAGCCCGACCATCACGCGAAATGAAAAGAACACGATCGCCACCGGCGGCTCGTCCTCGTCGGGAATGGTATCCAGACCGTCTAGCGGCGCGTTTAGATCATGCTTGAGGATCAGCGAAGACAGCTTGGGGATTTTGATCGCATAATCTACCCGCTTTTCGGCTTGGTTCGGAATACCAAACAGGATCAGAGGCGCACCATCTGGGTGGCTTTCGAAATGCCCCTCCATTGCCATAACTTTTGCAGGCTGATGTTCCAACGTGTTGATGCCGTGGAAATCCCCTGCCGCGATTTGCAGTGGTGTCACAAACAACAACATCCACATTGCCATCGAAAACATGCGTTGGGATGCTGCACCCTTGTTGTCTTTCAACAAATGCCACGCGCCAGCGGCACCCACCACAAGCGCAGTCGTCAGATAGGCAGCAAGCACCATGTGCAGCAAACGGTAGGGGAAGGACGGATTAAAAACGATCTTCCACCAGTCGAGCGGAATATACTGCCCAACATCATTGATCCCGTATCCCGCAGGTGTCTGCATCCAACTGTTGACCGACAAAATCCAGGTCGCTGACAGCAATGTACCAAAGGCCACCATGCCGGTGGCGAACATGTGCAGGCCCGGCCCTACGCGTTTCAGACCAAACAGCATGATGCCCAGAAATCCCGCTTCAAGAAAGAAGGCAGAAAGAACTTCGTAGGCCATGAGCGGCCCGATCACCGGCCCCGCCTTGTCTGAAAACACCGACCAGTTGGTGCCAAATTGATAGGACATCACAATGCCCGACACGACACCCATGCCAAACGCGACGGCAAATATCTTTTTCCAATAGTCAAAAAGAACTTGATATGTTTCGTCCTTGGTCCACAGCCACAGCGCGTTCAGAACGGCCAGAAAGCTGGCCAGACCAATTGAAAACGCAGGGAAAATGATGTGAAACGAAACGGTAAAGGCGAATTGGACCCGTGCCAGAATCTCAGCGGAAAACCCGTCCAACATGTCGAACCTCTCGTCGTTAGATGCAAAAGGGATGCCATCGCATCAGTTAACTAAGGTTTAGTATGTTTCCCGCGCAGAGTCACAGGCTCATGATGCCGCAGACAACTATGTTTGGAATTCTATCCTGACTTTGAGGCCCGGCGCGTTGTCTAGCAACGTCAAACTACCCCCGTGCAGCCTTACGACCCCTTCCACCAGACTAAGGCCCAATCCATTGCCGGGCGTGTGCCTGCTCCGGTCCAAACGGTAAAGCCGGCGCACGACATTTTCACGTTCGGATTTTGGAATTCCAGGTCCGTTATCCGCGACCTCTAGCACCGCACGGCCTCGGGTTTTTGAAAGGCTTACAGTTATTTCACTGCCCTTCGAGGTATGGCGCATGGCGTTTTCCACCAAATTTGCCAGCACTTGACCCAGCAGATTTTTGTCGCCCACCACTTGCACAGGTTCAACCGGAACTGCGCAGACCAGCGATTGGTCATTTGCAGAGGCGGCGGGTTCATAGACTTCGGTCATGGTCTGACACAGCTGGTTCAGATCGACGGGTTTGAAATGGGCCTTGGGAGACCCGGATTCGACCGATGCGATTTGCAAAAGCGACTGGAACACCGATGCGATGCCCTCGACTTCGTCTTGGGCTTTGCCCAGCAACGCGCCTTCGTCCGAGGCGGGCGGAACGGTGCGCGCCATATCGTCCAGATACACGGCAACACGCTGGATCGGTGTTTTTAGATCATGCGCGATGTCCGAGGAAACCTGCCGCAGCATTTGCGTCTGCGCCTCTTGTGCGGCGGCCATCTGGTTCACCTTGTCGCCAATGCGCACCAGATCATCCGCCCAGCGCGGCCCCACAGTTACCCGCGCCGCCAGATCGCCGTTCATCAGGTCATCCAACGTACCGCCAATCACCTCGACGTGACGTTTGCTGCGCCGCGCCAGATACAGCCCTCCCGACAAGGCGATCAAGACTGTCGGCAACAGGCTTAGCAACAGAATATTAATGAATACGACCCGCAGGGCTTCGATCTGGGCAAGGCTGCGTGCAACGGTCAACTGTCCACCGTAAAGTTGTGACGTAAGGGACAGATAATCACCGTCATATTCTGTCCGACTCTTGGCAAGCGACACAATGCGATAGCCCTCGTCGTCGCGCGCGATGGCCCCGTTGCCAAAAATTTGCCCAGTCCGCGTGATATAGCTCAGGATCACGCGGCCCGGGTCGGTGTCACGAGATTCAGCATCCACCAACAACGCCACAGCCCGAGAATTAGGGGCTGCACGAAACCCTGCGATGTCTTGTTCCAGATCGGCGCGGATCGCCGTTTCAAACGAATTTCTGGTCACCGCATAACTGGCCAAAAGGCTAAGCAAGCTAACCGTCGAAAACAGCAGCACCAGCAAAAGCGCCAGACGAACCGGCATGGACCGCCAAAGCTGCCGGATGCGGCCCTTCATCCATCAATCCTATAGCCAGCACCACGCACGGTCTGGATCAACTCGCGTTCAAACGGCTTGTCCACCTTGGCTCGCAAGCGGCTGACGTGGGTTTCAACGACATTGGTCATTGGGTCGAAGCTGATGTCCCAAACCGCCTCAAGCAGCATGGTGCGGGTTTGCACCCTGCCCTTGCGGCGCAAAAGATGTTCCAGCAATGCAAATTCGCGTGGCAGCAAATCAATGTTCTGACCCGCCCGCGTGACCTTGCGTGTGATCAAATGCATCTCAAGATCACCCGCACGCAATACGGTTTCCTGTTCAATCGCCTGCGGGCGCCGGGCCAATGCCGCGACCCGCGCCGACAATTCGCCAAACGCAAACGGCTTGACCAGATAATCGTCTCCGCCCGCATTCAGGCCACTGATCCGGTCATCTACACTGCCCATCGCGGTCAAAAATAACACGGGCGTTGTATTGCCCGCGCCGCGCAACGTCTTGACCAGCGTCAGGCCGTCAACCTCTGGCAGCATACGGTCGACGATCAGCACATCGTAGCTGCCTGAGGTCGCCTGAAACAGCCCCTCGCGGCCTTCTGTCACCAGATCAACGGTGTGCCCCTCTTCGCGCAAGCCGCGCGCGATATAGGTACCCGTGGTGGCGTCATCTTCTACTACAAGCAGTTTCATTTCATCCGTTCCGTCTGAGCCATGCCAAGGCGATACCCTAAAATTGGACGTCTGGCAGCCCTGCAACGTAATCTAACAGATTTGTATATGGCGCAAAAACACCCTGTAACAACGGGCTGCCATTTGGCTTGCATACCGATGATGTAAGGAAACAATCATGACATCTTTTATGAAATCACCCCGCCGCGCGATGCCATTTGTATTGGCTGCCGCTTTGGCGTCGACCTCTCTGGTGGCGATTGCCCCAACCACGGCACTGGCCGTCCCCGCAGGCGGATACGCCGATCTGGTCGAAACGATATCCCCTTCGGTCGTGTTTATCGAAGTTTCAGGGACATCCGCAAAATCCGCACCGCAGATGGAAATGCCCCAAGATATGCCTGAGGAACTGCGCAAGCGGTTTGAACAGATGATGCCCGGCCAAGGTGCCGAAGCGCAGCCCGTTCAGGGCCTTGGGTCTGGTTTTATCATTTCTACCGATGGCCAAATCGTGACCAACAACCACGTGGTCGAAGGCGCTGACAAGGTCACCGTCAAACTTTCGGACGGGCGCAGCTTTGAAGCCAAAGTCGTCGGCAGCGATCCAATGACAGACATTGCCCTGTTGAAAATCGAGGCTGATGTTGATCTGCCCGCCGTGACATTTGGTTCATCCGAAAGCATGCGTGTGGGCGATGAAGTCGTAGCAATGGGCAATCCCTTTGGCCTTGGCGGCACTGTGACCACTGGCATCGTTTCTGCCAAATCACGCAATATAAACGCAGGCCCCTACGATGATTTCATCCAGACCGACGCGGCGATCAACCGTGGCAATTCCGGTGGCCCTTTGTTTAACAACGCGGGCGAAGTGATTGGCGTGAACACCGCAATCCTTTCCCCCGGTGGCGGGTCGGTTGGCATCGGTTTTTCCGTACCGTCCGATCTGGTGCAAAACATTGTCGCTGACCTGGCCGATGACGGAACTATCACGCGCGGTTGGCTGGGCGTTCAAATCCGCCCGATGACAGAAGAAGTCGCGCAGGTTTTGGGCTATGATGTGCCAAAAGGCGCAGTTATCGAAGCTGTCGGCGACGATAGCCCGGCCAAGGAAGCAGGCCTTGAGAAGGGGGATATCATCCTGTCCTTCAACGGCACTACCATCGACGAGCTGCGCGATTTGACCCGTGCTGTGGCTGACACAGACCCTGATCAAACGGCAGATGTGGTGATTTTGCACAAGGGCAAGGAAGTTACCCGCGCTGTCAAAATCGGCACCTTGGCTGCAAAAGACGCATAAGCACCACTACCAGCGGGCTTACCTCGTCCTCGCTGGAAATAACGCTTTGGCGTGTCCCCCGATCCGCCAAAGTTAGCCCACCGATACGCGGTGTGGCCCGCATGCCCCGATACGAAGAACCTATCGGGGCATGCCTGGTTTTTTAGGTGAAATTAGATTGTCGCCTCGAAAAGCTTGCGCAGATTGTCGCTGGTCAAGGTGACCGGATTGCCGCCGCAAGACGGGTCTTCCAGTGCCATAGCGACCAGATCATCCATACGGTCAGCGGTTACACCCATTTCAGACAACTTGCGTGGAATGGCAAAGCTGTCGTTAAAATCCTGAACAAAGCTGCGGAAACCGTCATAGCCGCCATCAATGCGCAAATATCCCGCTGCCCGGTCGAACCGTTCACGGATCATATCTTCGTTCAGGTCCAGCACCGCAGGCATACACACAGCATTGGTGGTCCCGTGGTGGGTGTTGAATACAGCACCGATCGGGTGGCTCATCGCGTGGATCGCACCCAACCCTTTTTGAAAGGCCGTGGCCCCCATCGCGGCGGCCGACATCATTTGCGCGCGCGCCTCAATATCGGTGCCATCTGTATAGGCGCGCGGCAGATAATCAATGACCAGACGCATGCCTTCCAAGGCGATACCTTGGCTCATCGGGTGGTAAAACGGGCTGCTAAATGCCTCTACACAGTGGGCAAAGGCATCAAGGCCAGTGCCCGCTGTAATGTGTTTGGGCATGCCAACAGTCAGTTCAGGGTCACAGATCACAACCGTTGGCAGAACCTTGGGATGGAAGATAATCTTTTTCACATGGGTTTCGGAATTGGTCAGCACCGATGCGCGCCCGACCTCTGACCCGGTGCCAGCTGTGGTGGGTACGGCGATGATCGGCGCAATGGCATCTGCATCGGCGCGGGTCCACCAGTCGCCCACATCCTCGTAATCCCAAACAGAACGCGTTTGGCCAGCCATGAACGCAACCATCTTGCCCAGATCAAGGCCCGACCCGCCGCCAAACGCGATCACGCCATCATGGCCCCCGTCACGGTAGACTTGCAATCCAGCGGCCAAGTTGATTTCGGTCGGGTTCGCA
>JAPKCR010000512.1 GCA_026421135.1 Sulfitobacter sp.
CCTAAAGCTTAGCTTGATCGAGTTCGGATTGACGGTGCTCGCCTATCCCGTCGTTGTCTTGTTCACCCATATTTTTATGGGGGTACGCAAGGCCACGCCGGGCGATTTCGACAGTAAAGGTGGCCGCGCATGAGGAGACCGTTATGAGACGCAGCAGGGCAGAATCAGATGCCAGCCAAGCAAAGCTAAGCCGCCGCGCCGCATTGCTGGGCGGGGTGCAGTTGCTGTTCATGGGTGGCCTTGCCGCACGCATGAATTATCTGCAAGTTGATCAAGCCGATCAGTACCTGCTGCTGGCCGAAGAGAACCGCATCAACATGCGCTTGATCCCGCCAACACGCGGCGAAATATTTGACCGCAATGGCGTGCTATTGGCCCAGAACGTTCCATCCTACCGCATTGTCATGGTCCGCGAAGAAGTGGGCGATGTCGATGAAGTCATGCACAAGCTGGCGAAGGTCATCCAGCTTGATCCAGAGGCACGTGATCGTGCCATTGCAGAAGTGAAAGCTGCCGAACGGTTTTTGCCTGTCACTGTTGCCGATAACGTTAGCTGGGACGATCTTAGCCGTGTTTCGGTCAATGCCCCCGCGCTGCCCGGTGTCAGCCCCGAGGTCGGTCTAACCCGTGTTTATCCGCGAGGATCCGACTTTGCACATATCGTTGGGCGCGTTGGCCGCGTCAGCCAGGCGGATTTGGACGAACAAGAAACACCCGATGCAGTTCTGCGCATTCCTCGCTTTCAAATCGGCCGCATAAACGTCGAGGCCCGCGAAGAAGGTTTGCTGCGCGGTGTCGCTGGCACAAAACAGGTCGAGGTAAACGCAACTGGCCGCGTGATGCGCGAACTGTCCCGCCGCGAAGGGCAATCGGGGGCTGACATCCAGTTGACCATCGATTCCAAGTTGCAGAACTATGTTCAGGCGCGGTTGGGCACCGAAAGCGCAGCCGTTGTTATCATTGATTGCGACAACGGCGATTTGGTCGCGAATGCGTCTTCGCCCAGCTATGATCCCAACTTGTTTATCGGGGGCATTTCATCGGCCGATTACAATCCGATGCTGGAATCAAAATTCCGCCCGCTGGTAAACAAGACAGTGCAAGGCACCTATCCCCCCGGATCGACGTATAAAATGGTCGTCGCCATGGCCGCGTTGGAAGAGGGAATTATCGGGCCTGATGACACCGTCTATTGCCCCGGCCACCTAGAGGTCGGGGGGCGCAGGTTCCACTGCTGGAAACGCGCGGGCCATGGCTGGATTGATCTGGAAAACTCGCTCAAGCAGTCTTGTGATGTCTTTTACTATGACCTTGCCCTGAAAGTCGGGATCGAGAAAATCTCAGCCATTGCCAAGCGGTTTGGGTTGGGCATCCGCCACGACCTGCCCCTGTCATCCGTCGCAGCCGGGCTAACGCCCACCAAAGCGTGGAAAAAGCAATTCCGTGGCGCGGACTGGGTGATCGGGGATACCGTCAACGCCTCAATTGGCCAAGGGTTTACCCTTAGTTCGCCGTTGCAGTTGGCTATTATGACGGCACGGATGGCCACCAACCGCATGGTCACGCCACGCCTGATCAAATCCATCGACGGTATCGAACAGCCCTCCGGTGGGGGTGAGCCGTTGGGAATGAATGAAAACAACCTGCGCAAAATCCGCAAGGGAATGCATGTCGTCGTCAATGATCGCCGAGGCACCGGCTATCGGTCGCGGATCATCGCCGAAGGGATGCGCATGGCGGGTAAGACCGGCACCAGTCAGGTGCGCAACATCACCGCAGCAGAACGCGCACGGGGTGTCAGCCGCAACGAAGACCTGCCTTGGGAACGGCGCGACCACGCGTTGTTCGTGGCCTTTGCTCCGTCGGACAAGCCCCGCTATGCCGTGTCGGTTTTGGTCGAACATGGCGGTGGCGGATCGAAAGCGGCTGCGCCCGTCGCCCGCGACGTGCTTCTGCAGGCACTATATGGCGGAGAGCCGCCCCTTGATGCCTATCCGACAGCTGACAGAGACAGGATCGCCGAACAACAAAAGCAACTGCGCGAAGTCCAGCCCGAAGCCACGATCAAAGGCAAAGATCAGGCATGAGCTATCTTGAGTATACGGTAAAACACGTCCCCACAGGGCTCAGGAAAATCCTGCACCTGAACTGGCCGCTGACGATTTTGCTGGCTGCCGTGTCCTGTGTTGGCTTTCTGATGCTGTACTCGGTTGCGGGTGGCACATTCACCCCTTGGGCTGAACCGCAGATGAAACGCTTTGCCCTAGGGCTTTGCTTGATGATCGGTGTTGGCATGGTCCCTATCTGGCTGTGGCGGAACCTTGCAGGGGTCGCTTATCTCGGGACCGTCCTTTTGCTTATCGGGGTCGAGCTTTTCGGCTCGGTCGGGATGGGTGCACAGCGGTGGATTGAATTGGGTGCGTTTCGCCTTCAGCCGTCAGAGTTGATGAAGATCACCTTGGTCATGATGCTGGCCGCTTATTACGATTGGCTACCAGCCAAACGCACGTCGCGCCTAATATGGGTGATCATTCCGATTGTGATGATACTTGTGCCGACAGCTTTGGTGCTCAAACAGCCTGACTTGGGCACCGCGCTTTTGTTAATATTCGCGGGCGGCGGCCTGATGTTTCTTGCTGGTGTTCACTGGGCATATTTCGCCGTAGTTTTCTCTGCTGGTATCGGTTTGATCACTGCCGTCTTCCAGTCGCGCGGCACACCTTGGCAATTGCTGAAAGACTACCAATTCAGGCGGATCGATACATTTATTGACCCCAGCACAGATCCGCTAGGCGCAGGGTATCACATCACCCAATCCCAGATTGCCCTCGGGTCGGGCGGCTGGACGGGACGTGGCTTTATGCAAGGG
>JAPKCR010000513.1 GCA_026421135.1 Sulfitobacter sp.
CGGAGAGGATGTGCGCGACATCGCGACCGACGTGGCCGAGCGGTTCTTCCAAACCGATGAGGGGCACTTCGATTACATCATTGCGGTGCATGAGGACCGCGACCACCCGCATGCGCATCTGGTGTTGAACCGCCGTTCGCAAGAGGGTGAGTTCTTCTATTTGGCGCGCAATCATCGGTTCAACTATGACGACTTCCGTTTGGCCATGGTTGAAAAGGCCGAGACCTACGGTGTGCGGTTGGAAGCTACGCGGCGGGTGGATCGCGGCGAGGTGCATTACCCGGCCAAGACCCGCGAGGTCTATGCTGCCAAGGAAGAGGGCAGGGTGCCCCAAGAGCGGGAACGCGTTGGTAAGGATCTGACCCGCACGCTTGCCGAGATCGCAAACACCAAAATCATGTTTCACTCACTGGCCGCCGAGGCATCCTCCGAGAACCGCGAAGATATTGCCGAAGTGCTGTTCCGTGCGGGCGAGGTTTTAGCCAAGGGCGGGCAAGTCGAAACTCTAGGAGGCATTTACATGGCCGAAGACGAGTCTTTTGAGGATCTGCGCAGCCGTTACGCGGAAAAGGTCGCCAACATCACAGACCTGATCGCCGCAAAGCCGGATGCGGAGCGGCCCGCGCTGGAGAAGTCCCTCAACGCCATTCAAGCGCGGGTACAGCATATGCAGCCGCTGGGGCTTCGGTCTAATTCCCTCTCGGAGGTCCCGTCAGAGGGCGGGGTCTATTCCGATGCCAACATTCAGCAAAGCCAGCTCGAGCGTCTGTCTGAGCCAAGGGTGCGTGCCCGCGTCGATGCAGCACTGCGCGGCACGGGGATCAGCACATCCGAGGTTGTGGCCCGAATGGAGACGGGGGCGCAAAACGCGGCTCTGGAACATCAATGGATTGCGGATGATTTGTCCAAGGTGGCCGAGGCGAAGGATTTGAACCTTGAGCGCCGCGCGGATTTGGAACAGGCGCGGGATATCCTCAATGATGTACATGTGCAGCTGGGGACCATGCTGGAGCGGGAAGGTGTGCTGCGCCGTGACGGGGTCATTGAAGACGCCCGCGAGGTGCAGGCGCATATCACAGAAAGTCAGATCGAAACCGCTGCGAATGCCGTGCGCGTCGAGACTCGGATTGAAGCTCAGAGTGAGGACCTCGATGAGGCTGTGATCGAAAGTCTCGCCGTAGAGCGTTTGGAGGACGAACAGCGGGACTATCTGCGCGACCATCCAGAGCTGATTGCGCGCCCGGCCGATGTGATCCGCACCGATGAGGAGGGCAGGGCGGTGATCGTAGATCAGGCCGCAGCAGAGCGGGTCATCATTGAGGTTGAAGCGGCGCGTTTGGGGGCGCACAGCAGCACGCCAATCTCGGTTTCCGTCGCGCGCGATCTGCAGACGCGATATCCTGACATGCCCGAGCAGCTGGCGGAGGGTCTCGGCGACACTTACGCGCGGGTTTATGAAGCGCACAGTACGGAACGTGAAATACGCGTTGCGGAGCGCGAGACAGACCAGAATGAGACGCCTGAACTGTCCCGTGTTCTTGTCCATGAACGGGCAGGGGAGTTGTTGTCGCCCTTTGAGACCGAAACCGAACGCGAGGCCTTCCGCACCGAGGTGGCGCGGGTTTTGGACGCAGCGCAGCTCGATCGCCTGAAGGAGGGCGACAGCGACGCTTTGGAAAATGTCATCGAAGATCGTCTTGATCGGCTCTATGCCGCAAAGGTCTACTTGCAATCGGATGCGGCGACGGCAAACTCGGATGCGTTGCGACAGGTAGTGGACGAGTTGGCAGACGTTGAAGTCGAGAGACACCGCGCCGCAGACGTGGACGGCGAGTCTGAGCGGGGCCAGATCCATTGAGCGGGTCCATGGGCAGGTTGCGGATTGCCATCGGGGTGGTTCTGGTCACTTTGGTGGCAGGCGCGATGGGTTACACTATTGCCTCGGCTGTGCTGACCTTCAAAGCGCTTGGGTTCAGCGCGGATATCGATTTTGGATATATTGCGCAGAATTACCTTTGGATCAGAGACAGACGGCCTGATGATTTCCAACTGATCAACCTGATCATCGGCGGGTGTGCTGTCGCCGGGCTGATGATGAGCCTTGCTATGTCCGGCTCGGCCCTCACACGCTTTGGTCAGACCCATTGGCAAAAGCGCTCCGAGATGAAAGCGAACGGGTTCTTTGGAAAGCCCGGCACAGGGTTTATACTGGGCAAACTGGGCAGCCCGAAATCGCGCGCGCGATACATCACCTCGAAGGTCTTTCCCCATGCGCTGATCGTGGCCCCAACGGGGCGCGGTAAAACCAGCGGCTTTGTGATCCCGAACCTGCTCACATGGCAGGGGTCTGCCGTCACGTTGGATGTAAAGGGCGAGTGTTTTGAAGCCACGGCGCGTCACCGTGCCGCCCAGGGCGACAAGATCTACCGCTTTGCCCCTACGGACTGGGAAGGCAAGCGGACCCATCGCTACAATCCGCTTTTGCGCATCTATGAATTGGAAGACCCCGCGCGTCAGCAGATGGAATTACAGCTACTGGCGACCTTATTCCTGCAAAGCGACAATGACCGTGTGCAGGGTCTTCTGAAGGGCGGGATCGATCTCTTCGTGGCTGCAGGCTTGCTGGCCTTCCAGCGTAAGAAACCGACCTTGGGCGAGATCTACCGGATCGCGGCCTCGGGGGGCAACAAGCAGAAAGAATATGTGGCGCGGGGCCACGAGATCGACAACAAAGCGGCGAAGCTGATCTTTACGCGGTTGGCCTCCACCAACAACGACACGCTGACCTCCTATGTCTCGCTGTTGATGACCTCAGGTTTGGATCAATGGCAGAACCCCGCGATTGACGAGGCAACGCAGGTTTCCGACT
>JAPKCR010000514.1 GCA_026421135.1 Sulfitobacter sp.
CGTCTCCGCGAGGGAGTTACAGTCCCCTGCCACACCTTGCGGCCTGTCGCCCACTTTCAGCCAGTGCATTGCACCGGATGTGAAGGCGTGATTACAAGCGGTCCTGATAGGCGTCAAGGCGAAAACCTAGGCGAAAGGCAGGGAAATGCTCCTTGCGGCAAATGACAAAGGGTCTGGGCATGAAAAAACCGAAGTGGGTCGTGCAAAAAGAGCAGGATAAAAAGGTCGAGGCGAACCAGACCGTGTGGTTGTTCGGGTTGCACGCGGTGCGTGACGCGCTTGAGAATCCTAAACGCGAGAAACTGACGCTGATGGTCACGCCAAATGCGCAGATCAAGCTGGAAGAAGCGATTGCAAAGGCCGGAATCGTGCCAGAGGTCGTGGATCCACGGAAATTTCGCCCGCCGCTTGACCAGGGGTCGGTGCATCAGGGCGCTGTGCTGGAGGTCAAACCGCTGGCCTGGGGATCTCTGGCAGAGGTGTGCATAGGAGCAGAGGCACCACGGGTACTGCTGCTGGACCGCGTAACCGATCCGCATAACGTTGGGGCAATCTTGCGGTCAGCTGAGGTTTTGGGCGCGTCAGCCGTGATTGGCATGCGCCACCACGCCGCCCCCGAGACCGGATCACTAGCGAAATCTGCAAGCGGGGCGCTAGAGCGCCAGCCGTATTTGCGAGTGCGCAATCTGGCGGACGCGATCAAAGAGCTTCAGAATATGGGTTATCTTGTGCTTGGTCTGGATGGTGAGGCTGATATGACCGTCGAGGCCGCACTGGAGGGCAAGCGCGATCGTCCGGTGGCGCTGGTGTTGGGGGCCGAAGGGCCGGGTTTGCGCGAAAAGACCAAAGAAACCGTCGATCTGTTGGTACGGATTGACGCAGATGGTGGATTTGGCTCGCTCAATGTCTCAAATGCGGCGGCAATCGCCCTATATGCATCTCGTCCGCACGGCTAAGGCCACGACGTATAGGAAGTGATTCAGAGAGCTATCCGACAAAGCTCGCGACCTGCTGCTTTTGCGGCACCAAGGCAGCATTGACGTTGGATGCGGGTCGCCACGAACCGTCCTGTGCGCAATCTGGCGCACCGTTGCATGATTGATAGCTGGTACCTATTTCAGCCCCTCAACTGATAAAGCCGTCGGTTTCACCCGAATTGCCGCGCTTTGCGCATGCGAAGCCGGCCAAACGGTCATCCGAGCCCAAAGGTAAACACATAAAACGCAAGAAATTCTGGTTCAAAACGCTGACCAACGAAGTTTTTGATGTTGTGGAAGACATATTTGATTGATGTCGTGTTCCTGACGGTTGGCGATATTCTGCCCAAACGTTCAGGTTTCATTCACGGATTTGTCAGACGGTCTTTGAATAGCACTAAGAGTACCTACTTCATGTGTAAGGCGGCAGGTTCGGAACTCCTGCCGGTCTTTTATCTGTCCCTCGTTCCATACCTTAGCGCCCTCGGACATTCGTCCGCTGGGCGCTTTTTTTATCTGCGAATCGGTGTAGATGTGGGGGATGAAGTATTCAGATGCTCTTTTGAAAGATATCTTAACCCGGACCAAGCGCATTGCGGTGGTCGGGGTTTCAACCAATCCGGTGCGGCCCAGCTATTTTGTGGCAAGGTATTTGTCGCTCAAAGGGTTTGACGTGATACCCGTAAATCCGGGGCATGCCGGCGCGATGTTGTTTGGGGTTAAAGTGGTCGCCAAATTATCCGACATCGAAGGCGATGTGGATATGGTAGACATTTTCCGACGCTCTGAAGCGGTGCCCGAGATTGTAGAGGAGGCGCTGGCAGCGTTTCCCAATTTGCAGACCATCTGGATGCAAATAGGTGTGGAGCACGCGGTGGCTGCTGCTTTGGCCGAAGCGCGCGGGGTTACCGTTATTCAGAACCTCTGCCCAAAAATCGAATACCAGCGGTTGTTTTCGGAATTGCGCATGGGTGGTTTCGCGACAGGAATTATTTCAAGCAAGCTGTGACCTGAGGATTATTCCTACGGCAGTGGGGAAGGGGTGCTTGCCCACCTGGCCGATAAACCAGCATCTTCTTCGGATTTTTTAAAGCCTGAGACGACTAGCGGGACGCTTTTTCAGCGAGGCCGCTTTTGGATTGTCTGCGGGCAAGCTCGTCGAGAACGTCCTGAAGCGGGACATCACGCGAGGCGAGCATGACAAGCAAATGATATAAGACATCGGCGGCCTCGGATGTGAGAGCCGGTTTGTCATCTTTCACTGCTTCGATGATTGCCTCTATTGCCTCTTCGCCGAATTTCTCGGCGCATTTTTCGGGTCCCTTGGCGAGAAGCTGGGCAGTCCAGCTGCTTGACGGATCGGCGGTTTTGCGGGCCGAGATGGTGGCGTAGAGATCGTCCAGGGTCATGTCAGCCTCATGGGGATACCAGCGGCGGCCATATGTTGCTTGGCCTGTGCGACTGTATATTCGCCAAAGTGAAAAATCGAGGCGGCGAGGACGGCTGAAGCGCCGCCCATGGTGACGCCTTCGACCAAGTGATCAAGGTTGCCGACGCCACCTGACGCGATCACCGGTACGCTGACGGCATCTGAAATAGCGCGGGTCAGGGGCAGATTGAAACCTTGTTTCGTTCCGTCGCGGTCCATTGAAGTCAGCAAGATTTCACCGGCACCCTTCGCGGTAACCAGTTTTGCAAACTCCACCGCATCAATGCCTGTAGGTTTGCGACCACCGTGGGTGAATATTTCCCATTTTCCGGGGCTGACTGTTTTAGCATCGATGGCACAGACGATGCATTGGCTGCCAAATTGATCGGCCGCTCGGGCACTTACGTCGGGGTCTGCGACCGCGGCTGAGTTGAAGCTGACCTTGTCCGCGCCTG
>JAPKCR010000515.1 GCA_026421135.1 Sulfitobacter sp.
GATCTGGCGCTGATGGCGGCGACAGGAAATGCCACGCTCAGCGTGTATCGGCCTTTGCGCGTTGGCGTGATATCGACTGGCGACGAGATTGTACAACCCGGCGAGGTCGCGGCGGATGGACAAATTTACGACGCGAACCGACCAATGCTTTTGGCGCTGATCGCTCAGTTCGGGCATCACGCTGTCGACCTGGGTCATGTGTGCGATGACCGCGCGGCTTTATGTGCTCGACTGGATGAAGCCCAAGGTCAAGTGGATGCGATTTTGACCAGTGGCGGCGCGTCGGCGGGGGACGAAGATCACGTTTCAGCCCTGCTGGAAGAAGCCGGTGCCTTGTCGCTTTGGCGGATTGCGGTCAAGCCGGGGCGGCCCTTGGCCCTTGGCATGTGGCAAGGCATGCCCGTGTTTGGTCTGCCCGGAAACCCGGTAGCAGCAATGATCTGCACCTTGATCTTTGCACGGCCGGCGTTGTCAGTGATGGCGGGGCAGGAATGGACCACGCCTCAAGGTTTCAATGTGCCAGCGGCGTTTGAAAAGCGCAAGAAACCGGGCCGACGTGAATTTTTGCGCGCCCGGATACGTGACGGTCAGGTCGAGGTATTCGCATCCGAAGGGTCTGGCCGGATCAGCGGGCTGAGCTGGGCAGAAGGGTTGGTCGAACTGCCAGACGCAGCGGTGCATGTGCGCCCCGGCGATCTGGTGCGGTTCATTCCCTACGGATCATTCGGAATTTAGGAAATTAGGGTAATCTAGCCCTAGTCAAAGGTGCCTGCGACACGGCCGAGCAGCATGAACGCACGTGCCGTGCGTGTTTCAGCAAGCGCCGAAATTTCACCGTCGGATGCCTGTGCTTCGAAACCGGCGAATGCGCGGTCAAAGCGACGCAGGAAATGGTGGGCTGCATCCCGAAAGATCGGATCCTGCTTCATCCGCGCGTTGGTTAGCGCAAGGGATGAGCGATCACGCACGCCGCCAAGGGCCGCAATTGTGCGTCCGCGGGCCCCCTGTGCAAATTCGCGCCAGACTTCGGGGCGGGCACGGTCAGGGCGCAAGTCGTCCATGTAGATGCCATCGTGGCTAAGAAGCGTCAGCACATCTTGGGCGGCCTGCACCAGTTGCGACGCATTGCGGTCTTTCAAGGCTTTTCGCAAGGCTGCGAAACCTTCCGTGTCTTCCGCAGTTTCAGGGAAGTTCAATGCGCGAATGAAATCGTCGTGTGAAAGGGCGGGGGCCATATCACTGGCTTGCGTTCCAAGGGCTAGGATAGCTTGGTCATCCGAAAGAACCGGTATCGGCGCAGGGGCTGCGGCGCGCGGAGTAGAATCGCGACGCGTATGGAACGTTGCTAACGCCGTCTCGGTTTTGCGGGCGGCGGCGGCGATTTCGTCCAGTTTGCGGTTAACCGAGGCGTCTGCCTCAAAGGTCTTGCCTTGCTGCTGGGCAATATAGGCTTGGCGAATGGCGTCAATTGCGGCCTGCAAACGCTGGCTTTCTTCGCGCATGACGCGGCTGGCCCTTGCGGCTGTGGCCGCGACCCAAATCATCGCAACGGGCATGAATATCGCCAGCATGGTCATTAAAAATCTCAGACCGCCATCCGCCGCATCGGGTGCCGATTCAGAAGGTTGCGCCAAAAAGAAAATGGCAGAGCCCAAAAGCCAAAGCGCACTTAGCGCGATGGCAATAATTTCGATGCTGGAAATACCTTTGTCGTTTGGACGCGAGTAGATGCCAAAAGGGGTCGAGCGCGCAGGTTGGCGCTGCGGTTTCGGCCGTGGAGATTTGGCAGGCACATTTTCGGTCATGCTGGAAACCTTAGATCAAGCGTAAACGATCTTGAGAACCTCATACGATTTTTCACCCCCCGGTGTGCGCACTGCAACGCTGTCGCCTTCTTCTTTGCCGATCAGCGCACGGGCAATAGGGGATTTGATGTTCAAAAGACCTTTTTCAATGTTGGCCTCGTATTCACCAACAATCTGATAGGTTTTTTCTTCGTCGGTGTCTTCGTCTACCAATGTGACCTTGGCACCGAACTTGATTGTACCGGACATTTTTGACGGATCAATCACATCGGCCAGCGAAATCGCGCCTTCCAACTCTTTCACGCGGCCTTCGATAAAGGACTGCTTTTCCTTGGCGGAATGGTATTCGGCGTTTTCGGACAGATCACCATGCTCGCGCGCTTCGGCAATCGCCTTGATGATTGCAGGACGTTCAACCGTCTTAAGATGCTTTAGTTCAATTTCCAAAGCAGTGTGACCGGCGCGGGTCATCGGGATTTTTTCCATTGGGTCGTCCACGCAATGAGGGTCACAGCCCCAGACCAAGCCTGAGGGTGCAACCGATTTGAATTGGTTCGTACCTGACCCAAAGTGGAAGCCGATTGCAAGAGGCGAGTGTTCGGGACCTTGCTAAACTCTGCCGATAGGCATTTGATGAAACTTGGTGCGCCGTCGCCACGTGTATTACGCAGCAAGGCGAAAGATTATGACGATACGGACCTAAAATAGGTACGAAACTGTCGCGACTTTCATTTTAACGTTGTGTCGCGATTGCAAAGCAAGTCGCGCTGGTTTAGCCAAATCCAAACCCATTTTCTGCCCGAAGAGGAGCCCCAAATGGCCGAAGTTGAACGCGAAACAATGGAATATGACGTCGTTATTGTTGGCGCTGGTCCTGCGGGCCTGTCTGCCGCGATCCGTTTGAAACAGCTTGATGCTGATTGCAACGTGGTCGTGCTGGAAAAGGGGTCCGAAGTCGGGGCGCATATCTTGTCAGGTGCTGTGTTGGATCCGATCGGTCTTGACGCTTTGATGCCTGACTGGAGAGAAAGAGGCGGGCCGATCAAGGTCGAG
>JAPKCR010000516.1 GCA_026421135.1 Sulfitobacter sp.
ACGAAACAGGCATCCGTCGGCGATTGCGCAATGTGGGGCAGGGCGGATTGGGTCTGCATCGAATGGGAAAGACGCCTTAAATCAGACTGATAGCTTTCCCAAACGTCAGGGCGCATGGCCAGCCAACCCTGCCAATAGCTGCGCCAGAACACCTCTGTGATGAAACGGTCTGCATCTTTGGCGCTGTGGTTATCTAAGACGGCGCAAAGCACCTCGGACTGAGATATTACGCCGCAGCGCAGGTAAGGCGACAGCCCCGAAACAGCGCCAAACTCACCTGCCGTGGCGTAAAAATTGCGCCCCTCGCCATATTTTTCCCCGGCTTTCGGGGCAAAATTCTGCAATCGTTTCAATGCAGCGGCGCGGGTCGGCGGGAACAAAGAAAGGGCATGTGTCATGACCCGTCAGTTAGCCCAAGAGGCTGTCGGATCAACTCGTTGGACCACCCCCCCTTGAACCCCAAGTAGGGCGCGACTAATCTGTGAGTAACGGTTTCGCGGGTATGGTCCTGCGGACAGCATAATCAGGCAGGCTTTATGAACGATCCTTACGACACCTACATGAACACGCTTGTCCCTATGGTGGTTGAACAAACCAGCCGGGGCGAACGCGCATACGACATCTTTTCGCGTCTGCTGAAAGAGCGGATCATTTTCCTGTCCGGCCCTGTGCATGATGGCATGTCGTCGCTGATCGTGGCGCAGTTGTTGCACCTTGAGGCGGAAAACCCCTCGAAAGAGATTTCGATGTACATCAACAGCCCCGGCGGGGTTGTGACATCAGGTTTGTCGATCTACGACACCATGCAATACATCAAACCCAAGGTTTCCACGCTGGTCATCGGGCAGGCGGCATCAATGGGATCGCTGCTGTTGCAAGCGGGCGAGCCAGGCATGCGGTTTTCGCTGCCCAACAGCCGCGTCATGGTTCACCAGCCTTCCGGCGGGTACCAGGGTCAGGCCACCGACATCATGATTCATGCGCAAGAAACGCAAAAGCTGAAAACGCGCCTGAACGAGATCTACGTAAAGCACACCGGTCAGTCGCTTGAGAAAGTCGAAGCGGCCCTCGAGCGGGACAACTTTATGTCCCCCGAAGAGGCAAAAGACTGGGGCCTGATCGACGAAATCGTCGAAAACCGCGGCAAAATGGACGACCCGGACGCCGATAAAAAGGGCAAGTAAACAAGGCGTGCGCGGTTCATGATTTTGCGATTGTGGACCGCGCATCGCTGGCCTAAGCTGTTCCGGAGAAAAAAGTAAACTGCACTGCCGACTGGCGGGCAAGATCACAAGACAGACCTGAAAGGGTTGAAATGGCTAATACGACCAGCAGCGATAGCAAAAACACTCTCTACTGCAGCTTTTGTGGTAAAAGCCAGCACGAGGTGCGCAAGCTGATTGCGGGCCCGACCGTGTTCATCTGTGATGAATGTGTCGAGCTGTGCATGGACATTATCCGCGAGGAAACAAAGGCATCCGGCCTGAAGGCCACCGATGGCGTGCCCACACCAAAAGACATCTGTGACGTGCTGGACGATTATGTGATCGGTCAGGCGATGGCCAAAAAGGTGTTGTCTGTTGCGGTGCACAACCACTACAAACGCTTGAACCACGCCCAAAAGGGTGGCGATATTGAGCTGGCGAAATCCAACATCCTGCTGATCGGCCCAACCGGTTGCGGTAAGACACTGCTGGCACAAACGCTGGCGCGCATTCTGGATGTGCCGTTTACAATGGCCGACGCAACGACGCTGACCGAAGCCGGTTATGTGGGCGAAGACGTTGAAAACATTATCCTTAAGCTGCTGCAATCGTCCGAATACAACGTTGAACGTGCGCAGCGCGGCATCGTTTATATCGACGAAGTTGATAAGATTACCCGCAAGTCCGAAAACCCGTCGATCACACGTGACGTATCGGGCGAAGGCGTACAGCAGGCGCTGCTAAAGCTGATGGAAGGCACGGTTGCATCCGTTCCACCCCAAGGGGGCCGCAAGCATCCGCAGCAGGAATTCCTGCAGGTGGATACGACCAACATCCTGTTTATCTGTGGCGGTGCGTTTGCCGGCCTTGACCGGATTATTGCCGCGCGCGGCAAAGGGTCGGCAATGGGCTTTGGTGCGGATGTCCGTGACAAGGATGCCCGCGGAATCGGCGAGATTTTTACCGACCTGGAGCCAGAAGATCTGTTGAAGTTCGGCTTGATCCCAGAATTTGTTGGCCGTCTGCCGGTATTGGCAACGCTGGAAGACTTGGATGAAGATGCGCTTGTTACCATTTTGACCAAGCCTAAGAACGCGCTGGTCAAGCAATATCAACGCCTGTTCGAGATTGAAGACACACAGCTGACCTTTACCGAAGATGCATTGGCTGCGATTGCCAAGCGTGCGATCGAACGTAAAACCGGTGCGCGCGGTCTGCGCTCCATTCTGGAAGACATCTTGCTGGATACAATGTTCGACCTTCCCGGTATGGACACCGTGACAGAAGTTGTGGTGAACGAAGAGGCCGTGATGTCTGACGCTGCGCCGCTGATGATCCACGCTGAAGCCGAGAAAGCGCCAGCAACTGCGGGCTAGTAAAATCGGATAGAGATTGAAAAAAGCGCGCCCTGACGGGTGCGCTTTTTTCGTTTAAAGACGGGTGCTTGGACCGCCAACCTAATTGGCATCTTGACGGCAGAACGGCGATTGGGTCTGACTGACCTGCACATATTTCACAAAGGGCGAACCATGACACAGCGTATCTTTTCGGGCGGCGAATTTGAGGCAAAGATCGGTTATTGCCGCGCTGTTGTTGCGGGCGGGTTTGTGCACGTTGCAGGCACTGTGGGGCAGGGCGACACGGTCACCGAA
>JAPKCR010000517.1 GCA_026421135.1 Sulfitobacter sp.
ATCAAGCCCTAAGGTCACGGTCGTCTCGACATTCAACGTCACAAGGACTTCTTCGTTGGGAATACCAAACAACTCAACCTGTTCGGTGCCGGGGATGTTGCGCAGCTCTGCGGCCAGATCGTCTCCATAGCGTCGCATGATCGTGAGCGGCACTCCGTCATGATCGGCGGACAAAGCCACAATCGCCGCAAAAGCCCCGCCGCCATCAGTCGAAAATTCAGGCTCCAACGCATCAGCTGGCAAATCAGGCGTCAGCTCATCCAGAGCTTCGCGGATATCGGCCCAGACACGGGGGATTTCATCGTTTGGCGTCAGCGCGCCCAGTCCCACAGACACGATGGAAATGCCGGTGTTTGAATTGGAACTGATGACGTCGACTTCCACGATTTCACGCAGGGCCTCTTCGATCTCGGCTGTGACCAGTGTTTCGACCCGTTCAGGATCTGCCCCCGGAAACACCGTCTGCACGGACCCGAAGAGATTCGTAATCGTCGGGTCCTCTTGGCGTCCAATAGAAAACAATGCGGCCATGCCAGCTGCCAGGATGACCAAGAGTGTGATAGCAACGAGGCGGGGTTGGCGAAAAGTGAGCGTTTCCATCAGACAGATCCATCCAGCAGGCGAACCAGTTGCCCGGATACCAGCCGATGGGTGCCCCCTTCGACGATCTGCACGCCGTCCTGCAACGTGCCGCGCACAAAAACGCGGGCTTCGTCCGCATGGATGATCTCGATCGCCTCATTCTGGACACGAAAAGATCCGGTATCATCTGGAACCAGCGCCTGAACAGTCCACAAACCACGCACCCCTTCTTTCAGGGCTGTGAGCGGCAAGCTGAAACCACTTTGTGAAATGCGCTGTGTCAGGTTCAGAACGCCAGCCTGGCGCAGCGTGGGGCTTTCGCCATCAAATGCAAACACAAGGGTGCGGGTGCGGGTTTGCGGGTCCAGATCAGGCCGCACAGATTCCAGTATCAAATCGTGGGCCTGTCCCGACACCTCCACCTGGTGTCGGGACCCGACCTCAAGCGTGTCGGCGAGCCTTGGGTCCACCCCCACACGGAACAAAACACTGCCGCTTTCCAGAATGGTCACAATAGGAACGCCCGCTGACAAGGCTGCGCCCTCGTCAATTGCGCGGGTCGCGATTTGCCCGTCAAAAGGTGCGGTGATCTGTGATTTCGCAACACGCACATCCAGCGTCGCAAGTTGCGCGTCGACCTGCGCAAGCTGCGCGGTCAGATCATTTACCGCAGCGTCCGCCTCATCTGCGCTTTGCTGTGAAATATTTCCACTGTCGCGCAAAGCCAAGCGGCGCTGTTGCGTCGTGATGGCCAATTCCAGCCGCACGGACACAGCGCTTCGGGTGGCTCCTAAGGTCTGACGTTCCGCGTCCAGCAGACCGGTATTAAGAATGGCAAGCACATCTCCTTGCGAGACGATATCGCCTTCATCCACGAGAATCTGATCGACGGTTCCACCCTGCTCGAACGAGACAGTAACGCTTCGGTTTGCCTCTGTGAGGCCTGCAAAACTCCGTTGCACGTCGTATCCATCTAAGAGCTGGGCAGGAACGGCAGCGACGGAAATCAATGGCACAGGTGCCGGTGCATCTACGGCATTTGCGCGATCAGCGATCAGACTTGTTGCGTTGATCGTTGCCACTACACAGCCAGCAATCACGATTCCGGTGCCAGTCAAGATCCCAAGCCGTTTGAGCACACGCTTGTATAATTTCGTTTCGGTGTTAGCTTTTGCCATGGTAAGATCCAAATTCGTCAGATGTTCTGAATGTATGTAAGTTATACTAACTTACTTTAGGTTTGGATGACTATTAGAAAAGAAAAAAAGTCCGACCCATGGCAGAACTGCACACCAAAGCGCCCTATCATCACGGCAATCTACGCGCACAACTTATTGAATCTGTTAGAGAATTAGTCGAATCGCACGGCCCTGACGGATTTTCAGTTTCTCAGGCCAGTCGTAAGGCGGGGGTAAGCTCTGCTGCGCCATACAAGCATTTTCGAGACAAACCACACATCCTTCACCACGTTGCCCTCGAAGGGATGCGCCGTCTAGGAGATCAAATGCGGGCGGCGCGCGATGATCCAACAGCGCGCCATCCGTCTGGTATTGATACCATCGGCCAAGCCTATATAAATTTTGCACGCGCCGAGCCAGGTGTGTTCCGACTAATGTTTGGCCTAACAAACGATCATGATGAACTCGAATTAAAGCAAGCAGGTGAGCAAACTTACGGCGTGCTGGTCGACAAAGTCGCAGAGTTTCTTGGTCGAGACTTCAATGACCTCGTCACTCAAAAACGGTCATATATGCTATGGACATTCGTGCATGGTCACGCTTTTCTGGAAATCGACAAGAAGACAGGGACGCTCAAAGAGCATATAAATGAGCGGGACTATTTTTTAGAAATAACCCAGAAATTTCTGTCGGACTGATCTTTCGTCGTCATATTGATTATAAGCATCAACGCTGCTCTTAATCAAACGGTGTCTTTTGCCTCGGTCTCGGCGTTCTTCGCATCAATCATGTTCTGATAGGCCCACGGCATGAGATCGTGGATACGGTTTGCTGGGTGGTCTTGGATGCGGCCGAGGACCCAAGCGAGCCATGCTTCTGGGTTCATCTTGGCGGTCTCGATGAGCGTATATGCTATAGCGGCGGATTTACCGCCCGCCTCTGATCCCATGAACAGATAGTTTTTGCGTCCAACGGCCACAAGGCGCACTGCGTGCTCAGCTATGTTGTTGTCCAGCTCAAGAAAGCCGTGATCGAGATAGGGCCGTGCCTTTGGCAGGCGCGCGAGCGCATATTTGATCGCCTTGGCCAGCGGCGTC
>JAPKCR010000518.1 GCA_026421135.1 Sulfitobacter sp.
TCAAGGTCGCGGGGGAACTGCGAGGTTGCGGCATCGAGTGCCACATATTCCGCAAAAACATCAGCAGGCGTTTGATAAGCGAAAGCGTCTGCAAATCCCATGCGCGCGGCCACATCGCTGATGATTTTCCAGTCGGGGCGTGCGGTGCCGGGGGCTGGCAGAAAAGCGCGCTGACGCGACATGCGACGCTCGGAATTCGTAACTGTGCCGTCTTTTTCGCCCCACCCCGTTGCAGGCAATAGGACATCGGCCAAATCATTTGTGTCTGTCATTTCCATGATGTCGGAGGTGACAACAAAGGGAACTTTCGCAATAGCCGCCGCGACCCCGTCCGCGTCAGGCAAGGACACGGCAGGATTAGTCGAAATGATCCAAAGCGCCTTGATCCTACCGTCGGCACAGGCTTGAAACAAATCGACAGCCTTAAGCCCAGGCTTGGTGCAGATCGCAGGGCTTTTCCAGAAATCACGGACGGCGTCCCTGTGCGCGGCATTGTCAATCTCAAGATGATTGGCCAGCATATTGGCCAGCCCGCCGACTTCGCGCCCGCCCATGGCATTGGGCTGACCAGTAAGCGAGAAAGGACCCATGCCGGGCTTCCCAATCCGACCTGTGGCCAGATGGCAGTTCAGGATAGCGTTCACTTTGTCGGTGCCGCAAACGGATTGATTGACCCCTTGCGAATAGGCGGTGACAACCTTGGAGGTCTTCCCCCAAAGCGAGAAGAAATCTGCCAATTCCTGCGCGTTCAGCCCGCTATCGGCAGGATCGCAGGCGCGTGCCGTCGCAATTGCCGCGTCGAGGCCGTTCACATGGTTTTGCGTATAGGTGGAGTCCAATTTTCCGGTGTCTGCCAAATAAGCCAACAGCCCGTTGAACAGGGCGACATCGCCATCGGGTGCGATTTGAAGATGAATATCCGCCAGATCTGTGGTGGCAGTGCGGCGCGGGTCAATATTGACTACGCGGAGTGCTGGCCGCGCTTCTTTCGCTGCGGCAATTCGTTGATGAAGCACCGGATGGCACCAGGCAAGGTTGGACCCGACAAGGACGATCAGATCGGCTTCCTCCAAGTCCTCATACGTTCCGGGAACAGTATCCGTCCCAAAGGCGCGTTTATGGCCTGCCACTGAGGACGCCATGCATAGACGCGAGTTGGTGTCGATGTTGGCCGCCCCGATGAAACCCTTCATCAGCTTGTTGGCGACATAGTAATCCTCGGTCAGCAGCTGACCAGAGGCGTAGAACGCAACGCTCTGCGGTCCGTGCTCGGCAATGGCGTCGCTAAATTTCTCGGCCACCAGATCAAGGGCGACGTTCCAATCGGCCCGCACGCCATTGATCTGGGGATGCAACAGCCGCCCGTCCAGATCAATCGTCTCCCCCAAAGCCGCACCTTTGGAACAAAGCCGCCCAAAGTTTGCCGGATGATCGGGGTCGCCCTTTATGGTGCCATCGGTAGCAGCCAACACACCGCAGCCAACGCCGCAATAGGGACAGACGGTGCGCGTCATGGTCAAGCGGCTGACCGCGCGCGCAAAGCGGAGCGGTCGAGCAGAATGCGACCGTTTTCCACCCGCGCGGGATAGGTCGCGACGCGGCCATCATCCGCGCCTTGTGCCTTGCCTGTATCCAGCGCAATTACCCAGTTATGCAGTGGGCAAGTCACCGATTTGCCATGCACGATGCCTTCGGCCAGCGGCCCTGCCTTGTGCGGGCAAGCGTTATCGAGGGCGAAGACCTCATCTTCGGCGGTGCGAAAAACTGCAACACAACCCAGCAATGTTTTGACCATACGCGCGCCGCGTTGCGGGATATCTTCCAAATGCGCGATATCAATCCAGTCGTTCATTCGGCCGCCTCCATTAAAAAGTTAGCCAAAGGCCGGTATCGGTCGGCTTTGGTTTGGGCGTGCTCTGCCCAAGGATCTTTGCGGTAGATCGTTTGGCTCAGCTCAAAGCGCTCGACCAAGGCAGCGCGGTCGGTCTCGACCGTTTCCTTGATCCAATCAAGACCGACCTTGCCCATCCATTTATAAATGCGGTCGAGGTATTTGGCGTTCTCGCGATAGAGCTGTGTGACCGCCTTGATCACGTCAATCGCGTCCTTCTCACTTGCAACCTGTAACAGCAATTCGGTTTCTTTCAGGTCCATCCCTGCAGCTCCGCCAATGCTGATCTGATAGCCGCTATCAACACAGATCACGCCGATGTCCTTGCAAGTCGCCTCTGCGCAGTTGCGCGGACAGCCCGACACCGCCAGCTTCAATTTATGCGGCGTCCATGATCCCCAAAGCTCTTTTTCCAGCTTGATGCCCAGCCCTGTGCTGTCTTGGGTTCCAAAACGGCAATGATCGGTGCCAACACAGGTTTTGACGGTACGCAGCCCCTTGGAATAGGCATGACCAGAGACCATGCCCGCAGCGTTCAGATCGGCCCAGATCGCAGGCAGATCCTCGCTTTTGACGCCAAGCAAATCGATCCGCTGCCCGCCTGTGACTTTGACCGTCGGCACGCTGTATCTGTCAGCCGCATCCGCTATCGCGCGTAATTCGTTCGGTGTGGTAATTCCCCCCCACATGCGCGGCACCACGCTGAAGGTGCCGTCCTTCTGGATATTGGCATGCTTGCGTTCGTTGATGAAACGGCTTTGCGGATCGTCTTGGTACTCCAGCGGCCAGTCCGCCAGCAGATAGAAGTTGAGCGCGGGGCGGCACACGTGGCATCCGCATGATGTTTTCCACCCGCATTCCTGCCAGACCGCAGGCATTGACGTCAGCCGTTGCGATTTGATCATCCGCCGCACGTCCTCATGGGTCATGTCGGTACAGCCGCAGATGGCAGCGGCGGCGGGAAT
>JAPKCR010000519.1 GCA_026421135.1 Sulfitobacter sp.
TTGACATGCAACCGCTGTTTCAAACCGGCAGGATTGTGGTGGATATCTTCAATATAGGTTGTAGAGCTTGCGTAGTCAGCAGAGCGGGCGAAACGACGGTAGGCCTTGGGGTGAGGGCAAGACAAAATGGCAACACTGCTCATGCGGTTTTTCAGCTCACTTTGTGCCAGCCACCACAGTGCCAAGCCGCCCAAATCGTGTCCGACAAGATGTGTTTCGCCGTCAGCGTGATCTTCAATCATGATCGCACAATACGAAAAAAATTGCCTCAGGCTAAGACTAGCTGCATTGACAGACTTCAGCCAAGGCATTGGCAAGGAAATCACGTCGTAGTTATGCCCGACATCTTCGGCAAGTTGATCCCAATCAGAGGGATGGCCCGGGAAACCATGTAGACAGATCACCCGGGCCCGTTTTGTTGCTTGCGACTGAGGCAAGGGGTTCATTATCCTAGAACTTGATATCTATTCCGATAAAGGCAGAGCTCATCGAGCTGCGTTCGTCATTATTGTCAATCTCTTCATTCTCAGGATTAGGCATTTCCATCGTAGCAATATCTTGACGCAGACCAAAACGGACGGCTGTCGTATCGTTCAATGCATACTTGAGACCGACATAGATTCCAGCAGTCGTGAAATCTCCGTCAAACTCTTGGATGGGACCGCGGCGCAATCCGTCCTCGCCTGTCGTTGCCTTAAGCGCGTATTCGCCCGAATACAGATTGGCTTCAGCGCCACCAATTGCGGACAAACGGCCATCAGCCGTCAAAGGCATGGATTCTGCGTCGAGCGAGATCCGGCCGCCTAAACCGCGGAATTCTAATTCCATTTCGCGGTCGCCGGGCCCTCCAAAGTCATCTGGGAACCCTTTTTCAGCTGTCGTCGTGGCATTCGCATATGCAAGGCCAAGTCCGATACGGGCATTGACAGCGCCGAGTTCAAATGAACGGCCAACCGATGCACCGACTTCAGTTCGCGTATTTACAGTATCAAGATCAAGGTTCCCATCTTCTTCAAAGTAATCTGAAAGCGTCGCGCTGTTTTCACTGTATTGCGCCCGCGATACGGAGATTTTCCAATCCCATGCGTTAATCAGTGCACCGCTTAACGCTACGGAACCGATGAATGCGCTATCATTGTCAAAGTCTGTATCATCGAAATCTTCATTACCCAGCTTTTCGTCATAGTACTGTTTGGTCATGTCGCTGGAACCGACCCCAGCATCAAAGCTTAGTGTGATACCAGTGCCAAAATCCTGCGCGTTTGCGGTGACGGGGACAAGGGTTGCAGCCAGAACACCAAGCGCGGCTTTGGATGGCTTTGCTAATAAGTTGGATTTCATTCGGTTAAATCTCCTGTTAGTCAGTCATTATTTTTCAAGATGAAATTATGAGAAATTCTCCGCCGAGTACATAGATTACTTTTGAAACAAGTAGAATATTCTTGCGGTGATGTATTTTGATATGACTAACGGGAGACCGTCCGAACCATGACTGAATGTATCGTCTAAAAATGTTGGGCGGAACGCAATGGAGCTGCTCGCCCGCCGTTAAGCAGACATTTGCTGCGGCAAGACAGAATCGACAGGATAAGCTCAAACCCGACGTCGGATGCAGTGCAGCAAGCTGTGATATGGTGGACCGTCAACGTCGGGTTGTCGCTTAGGGAGGGATTGGCGGATCGGAGGATCCATCATGCAAACACCAAACTTACCTGCCATTCGCGCACTTCGTCCCGCTTGGAATAAGGGCCGCATCGTCGGGCAGAAGCGTCCACTTAAACCAAAACATGTCTGGGCGATTAGGGTGCGGCTAGAGCTAGCTGAGAACCATCGTGACCTCGCGCTCTTCAATATGGCGATTGATAGCAAACTACGTGGTTGTGACCTCTGTCGCATGCAAGTTGTTGATGTGATGGCATCAGGCCAGATCAAGGAACGGGCCTCAGTGCTTCAAAGCAAGACGCAAAAACCCGTGCGGTTTGAGATATCAGAAGGCACCCGTGCATCGGTTGCCAAATGGATGGAGGACCCGCTCATGGTCGGATCAGAATTTCTCTGGCCAGGCCGTTTCCACGAGCGCCTGCACATCTCAACGCGTCAATATGCGCGAATCGTGCGGGACTGGGTTGGGTCCATCGGTTTGGAAGTTACAGCTTATGGTACGCATTCAATGCGGCGGACGAAGGTCACACAAATCTACAAGAAGACGGGTAATCTCCGTGCTGTTCAGCTTTTGCTGGGTCACACCAAGATGGACAGCACTGTTAGATATTTAGGCGTCGAAATCGAAGACGCGCTCGCAATCTCCGAGGCCATTGAAATCTAGGAAACCTGAGCCGTTTTTGGAGGCGGCCCTGACCAGCTGGCGATGGAATGTCTGCTTCTGTCCCGGCGACCTATGCGTAGTGCAACTGCAGCGAACGTCTGTTTTCCGCCCAAACTGACAAAATGTGTGTGGCGCAGCATTTGCCACAAACGCCCTAGCTGATCGCTGTCACTTCCGGCCTAAACCCGACCTTGGTACGGATCGCAGTGAAGGTCGGCTAAGATTTTTGGTTGTCCAATACTGCCGCTCGCTCCAACCTCCACTTTGATCTCTAGCGTTAATATGCAAGACTTCCATACGCACACTTCATGGCCCAAAAGGAAATAGCTATGCAAAAAGGCTTCTGTGAAACTTTCGGGATTGAGCACCCAGTTGTATTGGCTCCAATGGCTGGGGTAGTGACTGATGCCTTGGTCGCTGCTGTCAGCAATGCAGGCGGGCTCGGTTTGGCACCGCTTTGGCATGTTAACGCAGATGAACTTCGAAAGTCGGTACGCAACATAAAGCAACTTACCGATAAGCCATTTGG
>JAPKCR010000026.1 GCA_026421135.1 Sulfitobacter sp.
GTGGGCACTTCCTCCCTGTCAGACTGGCCGTGCCTTCGGGTACGGCCTTTTTTTTCTGCAATGCAGCATAAGTATCCGATCCTATTGAATATTTCCTATTGACCGCAGCGGCGCGGTCTCGTAACCTTCCCTCAATAAGTCGGCCCAGTCCGACGGGGAGAAGAGAAGAACAGGGAAAAGGACGCTTTTGCGTCCTTTTTTCTTGTTCGGCATCATGCATTTTTTAAGATCAGCAAGAAACTGCCTGACCTACCTAAAAAGCTGTCGTATCTTGCCTGACAATCATTCAACGGCATGGTAAATGCCTGTAAATTTAACTGATTTGGACTGAGCATGAACAAGTATTTGAACATCCTTCCCCTCTGTGCGGCATTGGCGTTGACGGTGCCTGTTACGTCATTTGCGCAAACCGCTACTACTGAAACAACGACCGAAGCCCCGGCCGAAGCGCCCGCGACAGAAACCTCGCCAGCCAAAACCACAATTGAATCACAGCTCAGCATGGGCGACGTTTCCGAGGCCGACACAGCACTTGGCAAGCCCTATACCAAGGAAGTTGTCGGTGCCTGGGAAATGCGCTGCATCAAGACAGAGGAAGAAATTGACCCCTGCCAAATGTATCAGCTTTTGGATGACGGCCAAGGTGTGCCCGTCGCTGAGTTTTCGTTGTTCCGTCTGCCCAGTGGCGGCAAGGCCGAAGCAGGCGCAACGGTTGTCGTTCCACTGGAAACGGCCCTGCCCTCGCAGCTGAGCATTTCTGTCGATGGTGGCAAAGCCCGCCGGTACCCTTTCGCCTTCTGTAACCCCGTTGGTTGCTATGTTCGCATGGGTCTGACCAAAGATGATGTCGCGGCCTTTAAGCGCGGCAAAGAGGCGGTGATCACCATCGTGCCAGCCTTGGCACCCGATCAGACCGTACAACTGGCATTGTCACTGGACGGCTTTACAGCCAGTTTCGACAAGTCATCGGTTATTGATCAGTAAAACTAGTTCAATTTCAAACTATCCAAGGCCGTCTCGTCACCGAGGCGGCCTTCTTTAATTCCGCTTTGCCGCTAGATTCTACGTAGCGCAATCACAGCATTCATGCCCCCAAACGCAAAAGCATTGGACAGTGCAACCGTCACCTTTGCATTGCGCGCCTCGTTAGGGACCACATCGAGGGCACATTCGGGATCAGGTTCCTGATAGCCAATGGTTGGGGCAATCACACCTTCACGCAGGGCCATGATACAGGCGAGCAGTTCAACAGCGCCGGTGCCGCCGATCAGATGACCGTGCATCGACTTGGTCGAACTGATCATCAACTGGTCAGCATGCGAACCAAACACATCCTTTACAGCCGCACATTCGGTTTTATCGTTCGCCGTAGTACCGGTACCATGGGCGTTGATATAGCCCACTTGATCTGCGCTTATCTGTGCGTCTTGCAATGCGCCCTTCATCGCGCGGGCGGCCCCTTCCCTGGACGGCATCACAATATCACTGGCATCCGATGTCATGGCAAAGCCTGCAACCTCGCACAGGATATCTGCGCCACGGGCGCGGGCGTGTTCATAGTCCTCAAACACGAAAACGGCGGCCCCCTCGCCCTGAACCATACCATTGCGGTTGGCGGAAAACGGGCGGCAGGCGTCGCGGCTCATGACGCGCAACCCCTCCCACGCTTTCACACCACCAAAGCACAGCATCGATTCAGATCCGCCGGTGACCATCGCTGGTGCCATGCCCGACCGCACCATAGCGAACGCCTGTGCCATCGCGTGATTAGACGATGCGCAGGCCGTTGAAACGGTAAAGGACGGCCCCTTTAGGTTATACTCCATGCTGACATGGCTTGCGGCAGCGTTGTTCATCAGCTTGGGCACCACAAAGGGATGAACGCGGTTCTTTCCCTCTTCATAGACGGCGCGATAGTTATCATCCCAAGTGCTGACACCGCCGCCCGCCGTTCCAAGAACCACGCCTGCTTTTGCAGACAAGTCGCCAGAAAAAATAAGTCCGGATTGTTCAATCGCCTGTGCTGCAGCGGCCAAAGTGAATTGCGTGAACCGATCATACAGTGACAATTGCTGGCGGTTAAAGCGTGTTTCGGACGCGAAGTTCTTAACCTGCCCGCCGATCTGGATCGACAGCCTTTCGACATTGCGAAATTCAAGTTGGCTAATGCCACACACACCGTTCTGCATGGCGGCCATTGTATCTGGTACATTAAGGCCAAGCGCATTGATCGTACCGGCCCCGGTGATGACAACACGTTTCACCGCGCCTAACCTTGCTCGGCTTTTAGCCGCTCGATGCCGGCAACTATGCTGGCCACACTAGAGATATCAAAACCGGACGTTTCCGGTTGGTTGGCGTTGAAAGGCACCGAGATGTCAAAAGCTTCCTCAATCGCAAAGATGCTTTCGACCACCCCCATACTGTCAATACCAAGATCCTCGAGCGTGCTGCCCAACGTGACATCCGACGGCTCGAGCACGGCCTGTTCTGCCAAGATAACAATGACCTGATCTTGAATGCTCAACGAAGCTCTCCCTTTAACCTGTCTCCCATGCGCGCAATTAGGCGTCGGCATCGGGCTTGGACAATTCTTTCTTTAACGCTGCAAAATCGCGCAGCAAACGGGGCAGACGCCGCAATGCTTTATAGCTGTCGATTTGTTTACCCATCTCGGTTGCGGGATACCCCAACATGGATCGCCCCGCAGGCACATTCGACATCAGTTTGGTACTGCCGCCAGCAATCACACCGTCGCCGACAAAGATATTGTCACTGACGCCGCATTGCCCACCTAGCACCACGTTATTACCGATGGTGGCAGATCCCGCGATACCGACCTGTCCGCAGATCAAACTGTTAGTTCCGATGACCACGTTGTGCCCAAGATGCACTTGGTTATCCAACTTGGTACCGTCGCCGATAACCGTGTTGCGAATGGTACCGCTGTCGATGGTACAATTCATTCCGCATTCGACGTCGTTCCCGATGGTCACGCTGCCAAGGGTGTGGATGCGCGTCCACTGCTGCGCTTTTGTGTCGCCACGATCACCCAGCGTTTTGCGGGTCTGCTCGACCGTGCTTGGCTCTGCCGTTACAAAAGAAAATCCGTCGCCGCCAATGCGTGCGCCCGGTTGTGCGATGAAATCATCACCGATTTCCACCCGCGCGCCAATGCTGACGTGATCGCGCAGATAGGCGTTGCTGCCCAATCGCGCATCCTTGCCGATATGGCATTGCGGCCCGATCACGCTTCCCCCGCCGATTTTCACACCTGCGGCAATGACGGTGAACGGTCCGACAGAAACATCTTTACCCAGCATGGCCGTCGGATCAATAATTGCGGACGGATGGATACCCGCCTCGAACCCCTGCCCTTGGTCCATCATTTTCGTCAGTCCCGACATTGCAAAGCGCGGACGATCCGGCAAAATTGCGGCCTTTAAGCCAAGCGCTTGCCAATCGGCATCGGGCCATAGCATTGCGGCTTGGGCGGCCCCCTCGGTCAGACTATCCGCGTATTTGGGGCTCATCGCTAGGGCCAGATCATCCGGCCCGGCCTGTGCAGGTTCGGCCAGCTTTGCGATCTTTAGCGACGTGTCACCAACGGCCTTCGCCCCCAGTGACACAGCAATCTCTTGAATAGTGTGGCGCATGGTTCATCCCCTTGTCGGGGATGAATTAACCCTGAACAGCGCCCAATGCTACCCCTGCCTTGCTGAGCGCATTCCATATCCTGGCGTCACGACCATAGATATCGTCGCGATACTGGGTGTGTCCGCGTGGTGTGGTAAAGGCTGTACGGTAAACAATGTGGACCGGCAGCTCGTTATCCAGATGCACAAACGTCTCGCGGCCAGTGGCCAGCTTTGCCTTAAAGAATTTCACCGGGTCAGCGACCTGCGCCGCCAGCAAGGTATAGGCAAATTCAAACGGATCCGCCAAACGCACGCAACCGTGGCTGAACGCGCGTACATCATGGGCGAACAGGTTTTTGGAAGGCGTATCGTGCAGGTAGATATTGTATTTGTTCGGGAAGATAAATTTCACCAGCCCAAGCGCGTTCCGCGTCCCCGGTTTCTGGCGCATTCCATAGGGAAAGTTTCGCGCATTATAGCGGCTAAAGTTTACCGATCCCCGATTTACGATCCGGCCCCGCCCGTCAATCAGATCGATATGACCTGCAGCACCCGAATTGCGCTGCATCGAGGGCAGGTATTCTTTGGTCACAATTGACCGCGGTACCGTCCATGTCGGATTGATGACGATATATTCCATCGTGTCGGAAAACTCCGGCGTATGACGGCCGTCTTCGTTCGCTCCA
This sequence comes from Sulfitobacter sp., assembly GCA_026421135.1. Classification (GTDB taxonomy): domain Bacteria; phylum Pseudomonadota; class Alphaproteobacteria; order Rhodobacterales; family Rhodobacteraceae; genus Sulfitobacter. The sequence continues at coordinate 4,325 of JAPKCR010000026.1, forward strand.
ACAACCGAACGCGTTTCAAACGTGACGCGGCCATCGTCGATGATTGCTGCAGTAAACCCGGGGATGTTCACCAACACATGGCGCGCGCCGCGTTCCTTGTTCAGCCAGCGTTCCCGCTCCATTGCAACGATGACGGATTTCAGTCGGGTCTCAACGCTTTTGTTGATCTCTGACATCGTGCCACTGCCTGCTACACCGTCTGCGTTCAATCCGTGATCTCTTTGAAATTCACGCACGGATTCTACCATGACCTGATCATAGGTCATGGAATTAGTCCGCTTTAGGTACCCCATCGCGATCAAACGATTGCGCAAGGCGACAACCCCGCTCCCCTGCGCACCGGGCTTAAGCGTTGGTACCGTGACCACGGGCCCCCAACCGCCCTTGGCCATCAGCGCCTCCATCGCAAGCTTTTCGCGCATAAGCGCGTTATATTCCAATGTCCCGGGGCGCAGATTGCGCAGAAACGGCATCGGGTCGGATTTGACGAAATCGGCAATATATCCCTGGCGATCGCGGTACGGCACTTCGCGCGCGATCCCGTTGTCGATCCGCGAAGGGATCAATACGCCGGTTTGCAGGTCACGGGCGTATTGCAAAAAGACCTTGGTCAATTGGACTTCGGCCAGGCCACGGTCACGCGGAGTTTTTGCGTTTTTTAAGGTCGCCATCAGGCCGGTCGGGTCATAGCGGGCGATCGGCAGCCCATGTTTGTCCGCCGAAGTGATCGCAGCCATCAGCGCCGCGCGACGGTCCCGATGTGTGTCAGACCCTTCGGTCCAAACAGGTTCATAATTGTGTGTACGATAATAGGCGGCAATATCGGCATCACGCGCGGCCGCTTCGGCCACGGCTTGCTTGAAGGCAGTCACTTGCGCGAAAACGGGCGCAGGGGCGGCAGACATCATAAAAACCGTTGCAACAGCACCTAAGAACGCGGTTAGCCCGCGGTTGATACCTAGCGTATTGCCTAGATTTTTAATCATCGATTCACCTAATAATCTTTACTGAAATCTGCCCCCATAACGCGTGGAAACGCCCGATTTTGTCCAATAACAATCTGTGTGATGAGGATACAAACCTAGTATTGATGCGTTTTCGCATCGGGGTGTTGCAAAAATGACCAGCCCTTTCGCCATTGCGCAAATTTTCGCCTAAAATTCTTGATAGATGGAACCTTTTCGATTCAGCACTTGGTTAAAGAATCGCTGTATGTCATATAGTCGTTGCATCTGGGGATAATCGAGAATTTCCATGTAACATCATGGAAGATCAGGTATAATACAGGACGTTAGACGCATGAATGGTACGAATTTTTCGGGTTTTACCCGCCGCGCCCTGTTGGGTGCATTCGCCGCGACAGCAGTAACAGCCGCACCAACATTCGCAAATGCAGCAGGGTTCCTGCGCGGTGCAGGCGATATTCGCCGCATCAAGATGTATTCCGGTCGAACCGGCGAACGCATCGACATGATCTATTGGATCGAAGGTAACTATATCAAAGATGCCGTTAAAGAAGTGAACCACTTCATGCGCGATTGGCGGACTGATGGTGTGAAATCCATGGATCTGCGCACCGTCGACATCATGGCCGCGTCGCATAACCTTTTGGATGTAAACGAACCTTATATGCTGTTGTCCGGCTATCGCAGCCCCCAAACAAACGCGATGTTGCGTTCGCGGTCCCGCGGTGTAGCGAAAAACTCGCTTCATATGCGCGGTCAGGCAGCTGATCTGCGTTTGGCGTCACGCTCTGTTAATCAGATGGCCAAGGCAGCAATTGCCTGTCATGGCGGCGGCGTTGGTCGGTACTCCGGTTCAAATTTCGTCCACATGGATTGTGGCGTCGTTCGCAGCTGGGGCGGCTAAGCCCACGCCCATCTCAACCGGAAACAAAGCGCCGCAAGGCGCTTTTTTTGTTTCCGCCGCCCCCTGAGGGATGCAATGTGCAAGCAATTAGGCTTGGCCGGATGGAAACCAAGCAAGTGTTATCATCGCCAAAGCAACATAACGCGCACCCTTGCCAATCGTGACAATCGCCACAAACGACCAAAGCGGTTCGCGCAGCACACCCGCCATGATTGTCAGCGCGTCCCCGACGATAGGCAGCCAGCTCGCCAAAAGCGACCAGCGTCCATAGCGGCGATACCAAATTTCGGCGCGGTCCAATTGCGCATCATTGGCAGGAAACCAGCGCTTTTGTTTGAACTGCAATGCGGCCCGTCCCAAGACCCAATTTACGACAGACCCCAAAACGTTTCCTGCCGTTGCAACCGTAAGCAAAACCATCAACGAATGCTGATCGTTCAGCATCAACGCGACCAGCAACGCCTCTGACTGCATAGGCAGAAACGTCGCAGCAATGAACGCGGCGGAAAACAGGCCCAAATACCCGATCATCGAGACATATGTTCACGGGCTAAGGATAGGACCATCATTCGCAAGACTTCATTCGCACCTTTAAATCATAGAGATCTTTTGCATCTTAACGCCCAAAATTCTAAGGCACACCGCACAAATGAAGATGCTTGCCATGCGCGCATAACTCGTGCGCTTTCGGAGCATGCCACCGGTTCAGATATACTGCGAGGCGGCATTAGCGCTGTTTGGATGCTCAACGCGGCGTGGTCATAACCCCGAAAAGGGTAATGGCGGATCGACAGGGATTCGAACCCTGGAGACGGTCTCCCGCCTACACACTTTCCAGGCGTGCGCCTTCGACCACTCGGCCACCGATCCATTAGGGCGGTGTTTAGCGTGAGGTATGGTCTGGGTGCAAGGGGTAAATCACGTCAATTACAACATGTGCCTTAACCGTCCAAATGCACGTAAATACGACGGTTTCGACGGCCTTTTTTTTCGATCTTGCCCAGCACGAGCGCGCCAACCTCGCCCGTGCGCGCCACATGGGTGCCCCCGCACGGCTGCAAGTCGATCCCGCTAGGCCCATCACCAATCTGAACCAAACGGACCTTGTCAGCCCCTTTTGGGGGTTTGACCGCCATCGTTTTGACCAATTCGGGTGCAGCATCCAGTTCAGCTTGGGTGATCCAGCGAGTGCTGATGCGCAGATCGGCCTCTACGAATTCATGCAGAACGGCCTCGATCCCTTCTCGGTCCTCGGGCGCATCTGGCATATCAAAATCCAAACGGCCGTGCCGCGCAGAAATTTGCCCGCCGGTTACCCCAAAAGGCACGGCTACCGACAGAAGGTGCAACATCGTATGAACGCGCATGTGTTTATGCCGCCGGTCCCAGTCCAAAACTTGTGTGACATGGGTGCCGACATCGGGCAATTGCAGCGGTTCGGCTGGCACAAGGGCTATGGCATTGCCTACCCCCTTGACCGTTGTGGCGATGGGCAGGCGTTTGCCATCCCATGTCAGCCAGCCACTGTCACCGGGCTGACCGCCGCCTGTTGGGTAAAATATAGACCCATCCAGTACGATCCCGCCCTCTTCGGTGATGGCCGTCACAACGCCATGCGCGTCGCGCTGATACGCGTCCTCCAGATATAACGGTGTCGTCATGAATCAGAGCTGCCTTTTAAAGCCTCGGGATTGCGCAGCCAGATATCGCGCTGTGCAAAGGGCACTTCGATGCCTTCTTCGGCGAACCGTTCCGCAATGGCGTGATTGATGTCGCTCTTGACTTGCATGATCCAATTCACGTCCCGCAAAATGGCACGTATCTCAAATTCCAGCGCATCTGCTCCGAAATTTACGAACAAGACATTCGGGGCTGGGTTTGCCAAAACCATCGGCTGATCGGCGGCGATCTCCCGCAGGATATTTGCGACCCGTTTTGTGTCTGTACCATAGGCCACGCCCACCGGAATGATCGCTCGGCCGACTGTGTTGCCGCGGGTAAAGTTGGTGACAGTACCGCTAACCAAGTCGGCATTCGGGACGATCACATCGGTCCGGTCGAAGGTTTCAATACGGGTTGAGCGCACGGAAATATCACGCACATAACCGCTTTTACCGCCGACTTCGATCCAGTCGCCTTCTGAGATCGGGCGTTCGATCAAAAGGATAATCCCCGAGACAAAGTTACTGACGATATTTTGCAAACCAAAACCGATACCGACAGACAGCGCACCAGCCACGATCGCAAGCGAGCTTAGGTCGATGCCCGCCCCCGTGATCGCAGCAAGTGCGGCGAGAAATATCCCGACATATCCCAAGCCCGACAGCAAGGCATTTTGCCCGCCAATGTCGATCTGTGTCTTGGGCAATACGTTTGATCGCAATGTGCCTTGTATTAACCGCGTCAGCAGAAACCCGATCGAGAAAATGATCGCGAAGGTCAGCAGGTTAGTTGGCGATATGCGCGTATCGCCAACCGCAAACCCGCTAGCAAACGTCGACCAAAGTTCGCTTAGGTCGGTCAGTCGCGCACCCCAGACAAGAGCCAAAACGGGCGCTGCCAGCAGCAATAGGATCATGCCGAAAAACACGGGCATCAATGCATCGCGTGCCGCGACCCCCTGCCCTGTGATCGCACCATACACATCCGCAGCAAAACGTTGAACCGCCATGACCAGACCCAAGATCACCAGCGTCGTCACAAAGGGATGCAAAATCGCGTCAGACAGATCTTGATACCCAAAGGCAAACAGCAAAGGCGCAACAATGCCGATGGCCATGGCACCCATCCCAAAGCTGCGAACAATCCGCGCGAGGGTCGAACTGCGCTTCACCTCGTCTGAATCCGGGGTAACTTCTTCGACATCTACATAGTCGCGTAGGATTTGACCGATCCGGAACAGCGCAAAGCTGATCCCCACAGCAAACGGAAAAGCCACCACAGCAGTGGTCGCAGCAGATGGCAGGTCAAATTCGACAATCCTGATGGTGATAATCGACACGATCAACATCAAAGTAATGCCATTCACATAGAACCGCGCCCGGCGACGTTGGTCTTGGCTCAGCAGCAAAAGCGCCTCTTCGTCGTCGCGCGAAAACACCCTCTCCGACACCCAACGAAACCCGAAAACGACCAAACCCATAATAGGCAACAGCCGGATGACTTCGGTGCCGCGCACCCCAAGGTAGCCTGTTTGTCGCGCAGCCACTGTTAGCAAAAACAACCCCGCCAGTGGCAGGAAAATGCGCAGCAGCGAAACGACAAACCGCCAGATGCCCAAACCCCTCGCCTGATGATTGCGCAACCCTGTCACCATCATCACAGCCCAGCGACGGCCCCGCAAAAGTAGCAACAGCCCCAAAAGACTGGCAAAGAAAACCAAGGGGAGGTTCTCACGCAATCCTTCGAACTTCTGCGCACTGCTGACCTCGCCTCTGTCAATCCACATGGCACCGAACGCCGCCTTAAGATCGCTTAATGCTCGGGGCCAATGTTCGGGGTTCAATGGCGACGGGGTGGTCGTCAGCAACTTTTCCGTCTGCCGGTTGCGTATAATCTGGTCGATCTGGCGTACCAGCCCGTCAGCCCGCAGATAGTCCCGTTCAGCAATTTGAACAGGGGCCATCAGCTCATTCAGCTGTTTGTTCAGGTCAGCACGGGTCTGGGCCAAAGCCGGTGGCTCTGGTTCCGCATTTTCACCTTCGGGGACGGCACCAAGGGCCGCAATCTGTTCACGCAGCGTGGAAATGCGGCTATTATTTGCCTTTCGGGCTGTGTCAAACTCAGACCGGAAATCCACAATGCGAGCACGCAAAGTCTCAAGAACTGTGTCGGTGCTATCACCTGTTTCCACAACCGTTTCGGCGCGGGTGGCGACGTTTTCCCACCGTTCAATCCCTTGCGCAGGTTCTACTTGTGCAGAAACAGCCCCAACCGCTAGCCATAGCGCAAGGCAAAGGCCTGTAATAAGCGCGCGCATTTGCAGGGTCATTGGTCTTCAAATACGCCAGGAATGGATTGAGGTGCGCGGTCCAACCAGCCCGGAACAGGCAATCCCTTTTCCCGCAAGAATTCAGGGTTGAACAGCTTGGACTGATAGCGTGTGCCGAAATCGCACAGGATGGTCACGATGGTGTGGCCGGGTCCCATCTCGCGGGCGAGCCGAATGGCACCCGCGACATTCACGCCAGACGATGCGCCAAGGCATAGACCCTCGTGCTGAAGCAAATCAAACACGATTGGCAATGCCTCGCTATCGTGGATATTATAGCTGAAATCGGGAGTGAACCCTTCCAGGTTTTTGGTGATGCGGACCTGCCCGATGCCTTCGGCGATTGACCCGCCCTCGGCCGCAAGCTCGCCCGTGGTGTAATAACTATGCAGCGCGGCACCGTCAGGGTCAGCCAAGGCGATTTTCACGCCCTTAGGCTGCAACGCCATACCGATGCCCGCCAGTGTACCGCCGGACCCTACAGAACAGCAAAACCCGTCGACATTCCCTGCGGTCTGGTCCCAGATCTCGGGGCCAGTGGTTTCGATATGCGCCTGACGGTTGGCAACGTTATCAAACTGGTTGGCCCAGATCACACCTTCGTTGGTGGTGCGGGCCAGTTCCTTCGCAAGCCGCTCTGAATAGCGCACAAAGTTGTTGGGGTTGCGGTAAGGTGCGGCTGGCACCTGAACCAGCTCTGCCCCGGCAAGGCGCAGCATGTCTTTTTTCTCTTGGCTTTGTGTTTCAGGGATGACGATAACCGTCTTGAATCCCATCGACGCGCCGACCAGCGCCAGACCGATGCCAGTATTGCCTGCTGTCCCCTCAACGATTGTACCGCCCG
>JAPKCR010000520.1 GCA_026421135.1 Sulfitobacter sp.
GTTTTGCGCGATGAATTGGGCATAACTGGCCCCAAATACGGTTGTGGTATAGCACAATGTGGTGCCTGCACGGTTCATATGGACGGCGAAGCGGTCAAATCCTGCCAAATTGCCGCCGAAGACATCGATGGAGAAATCGTTACAATTGAAGGGCTTGGCACACCTGACGCCTTACATGCCGTGCAATCCGCATGGATCGAACACCAAGTCGCGCAATGCGGATATTGCCAGTCCGGCCAAATGATGACCGCCGCCGCATTCGTCCTCGAAACCCCATCCCCCACCGATGCAGAAATCGACGACGCCATGTCCGGCAACCTGTGCCGCTGCGGCACATATCCCCGTATCCGCGCCGCCGTTAAAACCGCCGCTAAAAACCTTAGCGAAGGGGCATAAGACTATGGCAAAGCTTAAAACAATCGCCCGCCGTACATTCCTGATTGGGTCTGCAGCCATCGCCGGTGGTGTCGCATTTGGTGTCTACAAATACAAAACTCCATACCCCAACCCACTGCTTAAAAACCTTGCCGACGGCGAAGCTGGTCTGACCCCATATGTGAGGATTGACGCTTCGGCATCACATTGATCACGTCACGTGCAGACAGCGGGCAAGGGGCCTATTCAGTACAAGCTATTCTAATCGCTGAAGAGTTAGACGTGGAGTTGGATCAAATCAAAGTTGATCCCGGCATGCCCGACAAAGCATACTACAACACCGCAGTGGGCGCAGATGCGGCACCTTTCGCGCCAACCGACGACAGTTTCGCGGCCAACACGACACGTACCGTTTTGGATTCATTGATGAAGTTCCTTGGTATGCAGATCACAGGTGGCTCAACAACTGTCCCAGATTCATACGAGAAACTGCGCCTCGCAGGTGCCGTCGCTCGCGAAACGCTGAAAGCTGCTGCATCCCAGAAAACGGGCATCTCTGTGTCTGAATTGAAGACCGTTGGCGGTATGGTTTTAACCCCTGATGGCACCAAAATTAGTTATCAAGAACTGGCTAGTATTACGGCCACTTTGGACCCTGTTGACGAGGTTACATTGCGCGATCCAAGCACATGGCGCATCGTCAGAAAACCGCATCAGCGCTTTGATATTGTTGCGAAATCTACAGGAACTCAGGCCTACGGTATTGACTTTAAACGTGATGGCATGGTGCACGCAATGGTGCGCACAAACCCACGTCGCGGCGGTGAAATGATCAGCTATGATGACACCACAGCCAAAGCGATGCGCGGCGTTCAAAAGGTGCTGCCGATCACCGGTGGTGTGGCCGTTGTCGCCGACAATACATGGCGGGCTATTCAGGCTGCCAACGCGCTAGAGATCGAATGGGGTGACGCGCCTTATCCGGCTGAAATGGACGGACACTGGCAAGCGCTTTCCGACAGCTTTAACGACGACCACCAAGACAGCCGCCAACGCGATGATGGCGATGTCACAGCGGCATTTGAAAGCGCAGAGGTGATTGAAGCAGAGTATCGCGCCCCGTATCTGGCCCACGCTCCATTGGAACCAATCAGCGCCGTTGTTGAGGTGTCTGAGGACCGTGTTGATGTCTGGGCCGGCACACAGATCCCGCGTGTTGTTCAGACCAATGTGGCGAAACTTACCGGTATCGATTTCGATAGCGTTTATGTTCATGTGCTGATGATGGGTGGTAGCTTTGGTCATCGCCTGGAGGACCGTGTTGTCAAAGAAGCTACTGAAATTGCAATGCAAATTCCGGGCATTCCTGTCAAACTGACCTATTCGCGTGAAGAGGACATGACCCACGACGACACCCGCCAGATTGCGATGGCACGTGGACGTGGCACGGTTAAGGATGGCAAGGTCGAGACCTATGATTTGGGTATCGCGATGCCGTCAATTTACGCCAGTCAAGTGGGTCGCCAAGGTCTTCCATTTCCCGGCCCCGATACGCAGATTGTAGCGGGCGCATGGGAACAACCCCTTAGCATTCCGAACTACCGGATCACGGGATACCGCGCACCTGAACTGGCACCGATTTCCAGCTGGCGTTCGGTTGGAGCCTCTTCAAATGGATTTTTCCACGATGTGTTTTTGGATGAATTGATTCATGCCGCTGGCGCAGATGCGATGGAAGAACGCCTTCGTTTATGCTGGCACGAACCCTCGCGCAAAGCCTTAGAAAAGGCTGCCGAGATGTCAAGCTGGGGTGCACCACTGGCTGCCAGCAAAGGACGCGGCGTTGCGTTCTGTATGTCCTTTGGCGTCGCAGTGGCCGAGGTGATCGAGGTCACCAACACTGACGATGGCATCAAGTTGGATAACGTTTGGGCGGCTGCCGAAGTGGGCAAAGTTATCGACCCAATCATGTTTGAAAACATGGTTCAAGGCGGCATCAACTGGGCTTTGGGCCACGCGATCATGTCTGAGATTACGTATTCAGATGGCATGACAGAGCAGGAGAATTTTGACACGTTTGAATCCCTGCGGATGTACCAATCGCCTAAGATTGAAGTGGCAGGTTTGGAGAATGGCGATCACGTGCGTGGGATAGGGGAACCGATGGTGCCTCCGGCGGCGGCGGCGTTGTCAAATGCGATCTTCGCGGCCACGGGTCAGAGGATACGTGAAATGCCAATGAACAAGTTCATCGATTTCGTGTAAGTCTAGTAACTCTACGTGGCGGCTCATTTGAAGTTGGGTCGCCACATGCCATAGTCTAAGAACGACCAAAATGATGTGCAAAACATGCTTGACCCAAATCGGGAATCGTCGTCGTTTGAGGCATGGAAATTTATCACAACACCCCCCGCGTAAATATATCTGGCTTGGATGATGTTCCAGTGCCCAGCATCGATCATCAATCCGTTGCA
>JAPKCR010000521.1 GCA_026421135.1 Sulfitobacter sp.
GCAGTCGCACGCCAAATACAACGACCAGCCCTCGGATCTGATTATCGATGGTCACGCGTTGTCCGACCAGCTTTTTGTGCGCCGCGATCAGTGACCGGATCGCATGAGCGGATAACGATTTAACATGGGTCGGTTTGTAGAACCCTGTCCGCGCCAAATGCGCCAGGCCGCGGGCGTCATTGCGATCAGTTTTGTGTCCTGCGAGCGACTTCAGAGCCTGATAGGCTTGCCTGCTCTCAATGCAGACAACCGGGACACTAAGTTCCGTCAAGCCATGGAAAAGCATTGGGGCCATGCGCCCGGTCTCGAAAACAACCTTGGTACATGTGGGTCCGGCCGCGAGAAACGCGGCAATCGCCTTCGGTGTCGACGACGCTTTTCCCTCGCGGATCAACAGGCCTTCACGATCAAGAATGCAGATGTGCGTTTCTTCCATTGAAACATCTAAACCAGCAAAATAGTCCATCGGTCGGTCTCCTTTTCTATGACATGGGCATCCAGAATAACATGCACGTTGGAGCGCTGATCTTGATTACGCCATGTTGAAAAACGTAATCGCCCGGTTGTTACCGCGGTTCATTGGCCATGATGCGTTTGATCGTCTCGGGGTCGCATTGTTCGTCACTTAAGAACTGTCGCATGCCACCCTGCCAGGTTCGGACATCCGCGATGAACTCTTGTAGGCTTTCAATGCCGCGCCGAGTGAACGCGGTGACGGCCTTGTCGGGGCCAGTCATGACCTTGATCATCTCACCATAATCAATGTTGTCCGAGTTGCTCAAGGTTCTCGCCAATCAGCTTCGCCACATAATCGATCGCGTAGGTGTAGGTATCCCTACCCATCAGGCGGCCATCCTCTGGGTGGCACTGTCCGGTCCCCAGTTCCACGGCATGAGTTCATCGATCCGGTTGATCTTGTGATCGTGGATGCGGTCGAGGAGATCGGCCAGGTAAGCCTGAGGGTTGAGGCCATTCATCTTGGCTGTTTCGATCAGTGTCATGGCGCGGGCCAGAGTTTCCGCCCCGGTATCGGCCCCCGCGAAGAGCCAATTTTTCCTACCGATTCCGATCGGCCGCATGGCGCGCTCGGCTGCATTGTTGTCAATGGCTACGCGGCCATCCTCAAGGAACAGGCAGAAGGAAGGCCAGCGGCTCAGGCCATAACGAAACGCCTTGGCCAGATCGCCCTTGCCAGGGATGCGGAGCAGTTGTTGTTCAGCCCATTGCCGGAAGGCTTCGACCTTCGGCCTGCTTAGTTTCTGGCGTGCAGCCAGACGCACATCAGCAGACTGGCCTGCAAGGTCACGTTCAATATCATAGAGCGCCCCGATCCGGTCGAGGGCGTCCCGGGCGATCTCTGATTTGTCCGACGCCCAGACATCATGGAAGTCACGGCGCAGATGCGCCCAACACGCAGCCTCGCGGAACTGACGGCTACCATCGGCGCGCTTTTCATAGAGTTTGTTGAACCCGGTATAGGCGTCCGCCTGCAGGATGCCGCTGCTGTTGCGCAGATGATGCCGGACATGCGTTCCATGCCGGTCCGGGGCGAAGTAATAAACCGCTCCGGGTGGTGCGGCCCCCGCCCATGGTCGCTGATCGCGCACATAGGCCCAGATTCGGCCCTGCTTGACGCCTTTGCCCAAGCCCTTGTCCCGTCGTGAGCGGTCCAGAACCCGGATCGGCGTGTCGTCCGCGTGCAGCAGATCACTGGCCATGATCGCGGCCTCAATCCGTTCAATGACTGGCTGAAGAACCTGCATGGCCCGACCACACCAATCGACCAGCGTGCTGTCGGGAATGTCGGCCCCCATACGGGCGAAGATTTCGTTCAGGCGATAGAGCGGAAGGTGATCGTCGAACTTCGAGACCAACACATAGGCCAGGAGACCCGGACCTGCCATGCTGCCCGGGATCGGGCGGCTGGGTGCGGGCACCTGCACCATCTTTTCGCAGCGTCGGCAGGACTTCTTGATACGGGCGATCTCGATAACCTTGAGCTGCGCCGTGATCATGTCGAGCAACTCGCTGACGTCTTCACCCACCACGCGCAGATCACCACCGCAATCGGGACAGCAGGCTCCAGGGTCCAGTTCGCGCCGCTCACGGGGTGTGCTGTCAGAGACACGAGGACGACGACGGGGTTTGTTTACCGCTGCCTCCGCCGTCATATCGTGCGCGTCTGCTTCATCGATGAGCGCGGTTTCACTCTCGGCGACCGCGACCAGCAAATCTTCCAGCGCCAGTTCCAGCTGTTCAATCTCGCGCTCGATCTTCTCCGAGCTTGCCCCGAACGCCTGTTTCTGGAGCTTCGCGATCCGCAACCGCAAAGCCTGAACCAGTTGATCATGGGCGCGCAACGTGGCCGATATCTTGGCGTTCTCGGCCTGCAAAGCGGCAATCATCGCTTTCAAAACAGCGGGATCGTCTGGCAAGGTTGCGACATCATTTGACATGATGCTAACTACCAAAAGACAGGCGAAAGCACCATAAAAATAAGCAAAATCAGGCGGGTAAATTACCCAACGCGAGCCGGTGGCGCACCCCAATTCGGACGGCGCCAATCAATGCCCTCCCACAGCATCGCCAGTTGTGCCGAGGTCAGGCGAACCGACCCGTCGCCGCTGCTGGGCCAAGCAAACCGGCCACGTTCAAGCACCTTGTAGTAAAGACAGAACCCCTGACCATCCCAATACAGAAGCTTCAAGCGATCACCGCGACGACCACGGAAGGCAAACACCGCGCCGCTCGTCGGTTTCTGGCGCAGCACGTCCTGCGCAAGCGTCGCCAAACCCCCAATGCCCTTCCTCATGTCGGTGACCCCGCAAGCGAGATAAACCCGA
>JAPKCR010000522.1 GCA_026421135.1 Sulfitobacter sp.
TGCCGGTCTGGTCTTCGTTGGACCGTCGCCGGAAAACATTGCGCTGATGGGCTCAAAAATCGCGGCCAAAGCGGTTGCGGTTGCGGCAAACGTGCCGGTTGTGCCGGGCTACTACGGCGATGATCAGTCCGACGACCGGCTGCTGGCCGAGGCGCATATCATCGGCGTGCCGCTATTGATCAAAGCCAGCGCCGGGGGCGGCGGGCGCGGTATGCGACAGGTGCATGATCTGGCCGATTTTGCCACCGAACTGATTGCCGCTCGGGCCGAGGCCGAGGCTGCCTTCGGCGATAGCCAGATTTTGCTGGAACGCTATGTCGGCACCGGGCGCCATATCGAGGTGCAGATCCTTGCGGACCAGCAAGGTAATGTGCGCCACCTGTTTGAACGCGATTGTTCGCTGCAACGAAACCATCAGAAAGTGATCGAAGAGGCACCTGCACCGCAACTGCCAGCCGACGTTCGCGCCAGCCTTCTGGAAAGCGCAGTGCGGCTGACCAAGGGCATCGGCTATGACAGCGCGGGTACGGTCGAGTTCCTGCTGGATGCCGATGCCGGCGAATACTATTTTCTCGAAATGAACACCCGCCTGCAGGTGGAACATCCGGTGACAGAGGCGGTCACCGGCATCGACATTGCCGCATGGCAGTTGCGTGTCGCCGGGGGCGAGTCGCTACCATTCGCGCAAGACGATATCACCTGCTCCGGCTGGGCGATCGAGGCCCGCATCGCCGCCGAAGACCCGGCCAACAACTATCGCCCCGAGATCGGAAAAATCACCAGCTACGCCGCCCCCGACATGCCCGGCTTGCGGCTCGATAGCGGTGTGCGCGCGGGCAGCATTGTCAGCCATTATTACGATTCCATGCTGGCCAAGCTGATCAGTTTGGCACCGGATCGCGCGTCGGCGATCCGGCTTTTGGATCAGGGGCTGGCCAAGTATCACATCACCGGGCCCGGCACCAATATCGCCTTTCTGCGCGATCTTCTGGCCTTGCCGGATTTTGTCGCCGGAACGCACAGCACCGCATCCCTTGGTGCGGCTTATCCCGATGGCTGGCACGCGCCCATACCCGGCCACCATCAGTGGGCCGAGGCCGTTCTGACAAACTTTCTGGCCAGCAATGACCGGGGCGGACATGATCCCTGGACCGCATTGGGTGCCTGGCGCGTGACCGAACCGTCCGGTCGACCAGGTGGCGCCATTTACCGGATCAACGGTGAAGATGCCCGCATCGAGGGGCGCGACGGGACCTATATCGTCACCCTTCATGATCTGGCCCCTATTGAAATGGAAAACGCCAGCCTGCGTGGCGGCATACTGTCTTATGAAACTGACGGCATGCGCCATAGCGCAAGCGCCGAAATCGACGGTGAGAAAGTTTCGTTGGATGGTCAAACCGGTCGCGCCTCGTTTGTTGTTCTGGACAGCGACAGGATCATTCAAGCGGCTGGCGAGGCCGCACTGGGTGGCGGCAATCAGGTGCGCGCACCGATGCCCGGCCTTGTCTCGGACGTTCTGGCCCAACCCGGTGATGTTGTCATCGCCGGACAACCGGTTGTTGTAATCGAGGCCATGAAACTTTTGCAAACCCTGACCGCGCCCTGTGCGGGCACTGTCGCCCAAGTCAATTATGCAGCCGGAGAAAACGTCGATATGGGCGCCGTGCTGATCACCATCGACCCCGAGGAATGACCATGACCAACCCATATTTTTCCGACGAACTGACCATGCTGCGCGAGCAAATCCGCCGTTTTGTCGAGGCCGAGATCGTGCCGCACGGCGACGCCTGGGAAGAAGCAGGCAAAGTCCCGCGCGAGGTATTCGCCAAGATGGGCGAGCTGGGCTTTCTTGGAATGCGTTACCCTGAGAAATATGGCGGAGCGGATCTGGATACGATGGCCAGCGTCGTGCTGGCAGAAGAGCTGGGCCGCTGCACATTCGGAGGCTTTTCAGCTGACCTGCTGGTGCACACGGATATGGCCAGTCCGCATCTGGCCAATGTAGGCACACCCGAACAAATGGCACGCTGGATGCCGGGTATCACGTCAGGCAAAAGCGTCTGTGCCGTTGCCGTAACCGAACCCGGTGCCGGGTCAGACGTGGCAGGAATGCGCACACGCGCGGTCCGCGACGGCAATGGCTGGGTGATCAACGGTACCAAAATGTTCATCACTAATGGTGTGCATGGCGATCTGTTTTTCGTCGCTGCCAAAACCAACACCGAAGCAAAAGGTTCGCGCGGGGTCACGATCTTTGCAGTCGAAAAAGGCACAGCGGGATTTTCGGTCGGCAAGAAGCTGAACAAGACTGGATGGCTGTGTTCGGATACTGCCGAACTGGTTTTTGACAACGTCCGTGTCACAGGCGACCATATTCTGGGCGAGGTTGATAAGGGTTTCTACGCCATCATGAAGAACTTTCAGAACGAACGAACGGTTCTGGGAGCGATGGCCATGGGTGAGGCGCAGAAAGCCATCGAACTGACGCTGGATTATGTGAAGGATCGTCCTGCCTTTGGCGGTGTTCTATGGGACAAACAGGTGATCCGTCACCGACTTGCCGAGCGCGCCGCCCAGGTCGAGGCTGGCCGGCAACTAGTCTACAGCGCGGCGTGGAAAGACGCTCAGGGGATGGATTGTGTCAAAGAGGTTTCGATGGTCAAGGCCTATTGCGGCGATCTGGTCAACAAGGTGATGTATGATTGCGTTCAGTTTCACGGCGGCATGGGCTACATGCGCGAAACCCCGGTTGAACGGATGTCTCGCGACGCGCGTATTCAGGCCATTGGCGGCGGCGCAACCGAAGTGATGTTGGAAGAAATTGCCAAGCGGCTTTAG
>JAPKCR010000523.1 GCA_026421135.1 Sulfitobacter sp.
GTCGGCATCTTCGGTTCCCTCGATCGGGAACGGACCCATGCCCAGCATGCCATTTTCGGATTGCAGGGTCACTTCGATGCCTTCCGGAATGTAATTTGACACCAGCGTCGGGATACCGATGCCTAGGTTCACATACCAGCCGTCTTGCAGTTCCAACGCGGCGCGTGCCGCCATTTGATTGCGATCCCACATATTATGCGCTCCTTACCGTGCGTTGTTCGATCCGCTTTTCATGTTCGCCCTGAACAATGCGATGCACATAGATGCCGGGCAAATGGATTGTATCGGGATCAAGGCTGCCTGTCGGGACGATCTCTTCGACCTCGACGATACAGATTTTTCCACACATCGCGGCGGGCGGGTTAAAGTTGCGGGCCGTCTTGCGGAACACAAGGTTGCCGGTCGCGTCAGCCTTCCATGCCTTTACGATGGCCAGATCGGCAAAGATGCCCTCTTCCATGATATAGGTCTCGCCGTTGAAATCTTTATGCTCTTTGCCATCGGCAATTACGGTACCCACGCCAGTCTTTGTATAGAAACCGGGGATACCCGCACCACCGGCACGCATACGTTCAGCCAAAGTGCCTTGTGGATTGAATTCAAGCTCAAGCTCGCCACCAAGATACTGGCGCATGAATTCTTTGTTTTCGCCGACGTAGGAGCTGATCATTTTCTTGACCTGCTTTGTCTGCAACAAAATGCCGATCCCGAAATCATCAACGCCTGCGTTGTTCGATGCAAAGGTCAGGTTCTTGGTGCCCGCATCGCGGATCGCTGCAAGCAGCAGTTCAGGGATGCCGCAAAGACCGAAACCACCAGCGGCAATTAACATACCGTCGTGCAGCACACCATCCAGCGCCTCAGCAGCGCTTCCATAAATCTTCTTCATTCCGGGTCCTTTCAATCGCGGGAGCACCCCGCGCGTCTACATGCATGTAAACTTCTATGACGCCACGTTTCGCAGGTGTCAAATGGGCCTCAGGCGCACCCGTTAAGATGCGCCTGAAAACTTTGGTGATGGTGTCTGGTGGGCTGATCTGCGCCGCAAGACGGCTGCTGTGGGTGTCATTTTTATAAAGATCAGGCCGAAAATACCACCGACGATGAATCCGATTTGCACCGCAGGTTTCTTTATCAGACGATCCGCACCTGGGTCCCGACAGGG
Source organism: Sulfitobacter sp. (assembly GCA_026421135.1). Taxonomy (GTDB): domain Bacteria; phylum Pseudomonadota; class Alphaproteobacteria; order Rhodobacterales; family Rhodobacteraceae; genus Sulfitobacter. The sequence continues at coordinate 1,166 of JAPKCR010000523.1, forward strand.
GCGATCTGGAAAAGTGCCTCGATCATATGGTTATAGAGCCCGATGCACCCGTCCGAACTTTGCCGTCCGATTTTGCGGGTGTCGTGGGTACCGTGGATCAGATAGGCGGGCCAACCAAGATACATGGCGTGTGTGCCTAGCGGGTTGTCGGGACCCGGTGGCATGTATTTCAGATCGGGGTCGCGTTCGATCATGCTGGAGGTCGGGGTCCAATCGGGGCCGACCCGCTTGCGCATGATTTTGGTATAGCCACGTTTGGTCAGCTCGTCGCTGCGCGGAACCGAAGTCGGGTAGATATTGTAGGTCTCGCCGTCCCCGCTCCAGAAATGCAAGGCGCGCGAGGTCGTATCGGCAACAATTGCCGCTTTGCCCAGCTCGTCAAAGTGGTCCTGCCAGCGCTGTTGCGTAAAGCTTGAAGTGTTGTGCCGTACACCTTCGACCTCTGACGCAATATCGTCTGATTGCGCCCGTAGAATTGAGGGCATGAATAGTGTGGCACCCGCCACTGTCATCAGTCTGCGGCGTGAAATTTTCTGCTCGGCCATCCTTATGCTCCTTATGCTGTGGCATTCGCTACACAGGTGGCATTTGGACGGCCAAGCAGCAATTCACATATTCATGAATTACAATTTAATCACGATATGGTTATTCGGCGTTCTTGGCCGATGCCTTCTTCGCAGGGGCTTTCTTTTTTGCGGCCGTTTTTTTCGCAGCTGGTTTTTTGGCGGCGGCTTTCTTGGCCGGGGCCTTTTTGGTTGCTGCTTTTCGTTTGGCTGGTGACTTGGCCAGCTTTTCCTCGATCAGCTCGACGGCGCGTTCCATGGTCAGATCTGCAGGCTCGACCTCTTTGGGAATGGTGGCGTTCACCTTTTCCCATTTCACATAGGGCCCGTATTTGCCTTCCATGATGTTCACGTCGCCGCCAAGATCAGGGTGTTCGCCCATCTCGCGGATCGGTAGTGCTGCCTTGCCACGGCCTCCACGGCTAGCGACTTTCTCGGCCAGCAATTGCACCGCACGGTTCATCCCAACAGTAAACACTTCGTCCAACCCTTCGAGGTTGGCATTTGTGCCGCCGCGATCTGAAGTGCTGGGCGCGTGTTTGATGTACGGCCCATAACGCCCGATGTTGGCCCAAACCATGATCCCGTCTTCGGGATGGGGGCCAATCTCGCGTGGTAACGATAGCAGCATCAATGCACGGTCCAGCTCGAGCTCTTCTGCGGGCCAGTCTTTTGGCACGGACTGGCGTGGTGGTTTTTTGTTTTCTTCAGTCATCGCGCCCCGCTGCACATAGGGGCCAAAGCGCCCTTTGAATACGCGAATTTCCTCGCCTTGGTCTTCGCCCAACAGCTTGCCATCCGGCGGGATCGCTGATTTTTCCGCTTCCGGATCGGGTGGACCAAAGGGGCGCGTATAGCGACACTCGGGATAGTTCGAGCAGCCAATGAACGCGCCACCGGAACGTGCCGTGCGCATCGACAAGCGACCGATTTCACAGTTCGGGCACAATCGTGGGTCTTTGCCATCTTCCGTAGGTGGGAATAGATGCGGCTCCAGAACTTCGTTGATCTTTTCCAATACCTCGGTGATGCGCAAATCGGCTGTCTCAGCAATCGCTGCCGAGAAATCTTTCCAAAAACGGCTTAGAACGTCTTTGTAATTCGCATCTG
>JAPKCR010000524.1 GCA_026421135.1 Sulfitobacter sp.
CACGTTCGGGCGGGTGGTTTCGGTTGGGGGCGAGCAAGTTCCGGCACTGCCTTTGCCGATTGCACCAGAATTTCGCGGGGCAGTCGCCGACAGTCGCGCCGCGCCCGATCTGGGTGAGCAAAATGCCGAGTTTGGGTTGTAAATAGTGGTCGCTGAGGCGTCAGAATAGGTTGACGGCTGACGCTGTTTGGAATAATCTAACAAATGTTAGAAACTTGTTTGAATTCCTTTGGGAGGGGTTACAATGTCTGAGCCGATGTCGGAACTTTCCGCTGAAGCGGAACGATTTGTCTCTCCTGCGCACTATGTCGATAGCGATAGCAGGGAGGTGCTGGCCTTTGTGATGCGGGCGCTGCGCAACATGGCACCGGATGCATCCAAAAAGGACATGGCAGTGCGCCTGTTTCAGGCTGTGCGCGACGATTTGCGGTATGATCCCTATACGTTTTCCCTGAACACCGAGGATTATCGGGCAAGTGTTATCGCGGACATGGACTCGGCGTTTTGCGTGCCCAAGGCGATCCTCCTGGCTGCATGCCTGCGGGCTGTTGGCATTCCGGCAGCACTTGGCTTTGCCGATGTTCGCAACCACTTGAATACGCCCAAACTGGCCGAGCTGATGGGCACCGACCTGTTCATCTACCACGGCTATGTTCAGCTTTGGCTGGGTGCATCATCTTTCAAGGTGACCCCGGCCTTCAACATGGAATTGTGCCAGCGTTTTGGCGTCAAGCCGCTGGAATTTGACGGAGAGCACGACGCGCTGTTTCACGAATTTGACGACACGAACCGCCGCCATATGGAATACGTCAATGATCGGGGCTTGTTTGTGGATGCGCCGATGCAGGAGTTCCTGACCGCATTTGGTGAGACATATCCGAAGCTGAAGGAATTCAACCGGCGCAGGATTTCCGGTGAGTTCTTTGATGCGGGTTTTGCTAGTCCCGAAGGCTCACCTGCAAAATGAAGTATTTGGAAGATTTCAGTGTTGGTCAGGTTTTCGAATTTCGCTCTGCGCCGTTGACCAAACAGCAGATCATGGAGTTTGCTCAGGAATGGGACCCTCAGCGTCTGCATACGGATGAAGCCTATGCTGAAGGTATCCACGGCGGGCTGATCGCCTCTGGTTTCCAGACACTTCTGACCGTGTTCAAACCTATCATGCAGGACTTGATGGTCGACGTCGCCAACATTGGTGGTATCGGGTTTGACCAGCTGCGCTGGCTGCGACCAGTGCGCCCAGAAGAACCACTGAATATCCGGATCGAAGTTCAGTCTTTGGTCCCATCGCGCAGCAAGCCTGACCGGGGTGTTTTGATTTACACGCTCGAAGCGCGAAACCCCGCCGGTGAGTTGGTTATGAGCGTTGAGACCCCAGTGATGATCCAGCGCCGAAAGGAAGACCTGAAATGACTATGGTACAAGACGAAGACCTACGGCTTTTGCGCGACAGCGTTGGTACGCTGCTGGATCGGGCGGGCGGACTTGGGCGCGCCCGCCGCGTGCGTGATGACGATACGCCCTGGGACGCGGGTATCTGGCAGGAACTGGCTGCTGCCGGTGTACTGGGGGTCGCAGCCCCCGAAGAGGCCGGGGGGCTTGGTATGGGGCTGACGGCGGCTGGTGTCGTGGCCGAAGAGATTGGCCGCGTGACCGCGCCTGAGCCGGTGGTGCCGACAATCGGGCTGGCAATCGGGCTGATGCAGCGGCTGTGCCGGCAGGATCCGATGCTGGAAGCCGCCATCGCTGGCGATGTCGTGTTGGCCGTGGCCTGGCAGGAACGCTGCGCGACGGGCCTATCGGATGATATCGAATGCCGTTTTGATGGAACCACACTGACCGGCAGTAAGGATTGGGTGGTGGGGGCCAGTGGTGCGGACCATATTCTGGTCCTCGCCGAGGGGCCGCGAGGTTCGGTTCTGGTGCGCATCGCGGCGGATGCGTCTGGTCTGCTGATGCAGACCCGGCTGCAATCGGATGCCAGCGAGCTTTGGGGCATAAGCTTTGCGGACACCCCGGCAGAGGTGCTGGCCGAAGGCGCGCAGGTCACTGATGCGCTGACTAATGCCGTTGCGGATACGACCGCATTAGCCGCCGCCGAACTGGTCGGGCTAAGCGGTACAGCGCTGGTACTGACACTGGACTATATCAAAACACGCGAACAATTTGACAAGCCGATTGGTTCGTTTCAGGTGATTCAGCACCGTGCCGTTGATATGCATGTCTCGCAGGAAGTTTCCCAGGCCGCCGTACGCGAGGCGCTGGCCGCGATGGATCAAGCAGGTTCGACGCTAGAACGGGTGCGACAGGCAAGCCGCGCCAAGGCCCGCGCCTGTACCGCCGCGCAAAAAATCACCCGCGAGGCGATCCAGCTGCATGGCGCGGTCGGGTACACGGATGAATTCGATGTCGGCTTGTTGCTGAACCGGGCGCTTGTCCTGTCGGCGTGGCTGGGGGATGCGGCGTTTCATCGCCGCCGCTGGCTGGATGCAAATGAAACAGAGGTGGCCGCGCAATGACCGACTGGAATGGAATAAGCGATGAAGAGTTTCGCCGAGAGGTTAGGGCTTTTTTCGAGGCCGAATATCCCGAAGAACTACGTCACCTGCCGCACCGACCTAAGTTTGCCGAGATTGAGCACTGGCATGTGAAGCTACACGCCAAAGGCTGGGTCGCACCTGCCTGGCCCATCGAATTTGGCGGCATGGGCTTGGAGGCGGCCAAACTGCTGATCTTTTACGAAGAACAGCAACACTATGGCGTCAACCGGGGTCGAGACATGGGGATCCAGATGGTTGGCCCCTTGATTATCAAATTCGGCACCGAGGCACAAAAG
>JAPKCR010000027.1 GCA_026421135.1 Sulfitobacter sp.
TTGCAGGCCGAAACCTACCGCAAATACGTCCACGGCAACATCCGCGAAGGCGCCGCCATCGCCTTTGCCCACGGGTTGAACGTGCATTTTGGTCTGATCGAGCCGAAGGCAGGCATCGACGTGATCATGATGGCGCCCAAAGGCCCCGGCCACACGGTGCGCGGCGAATATACCAAAGGTGGCGGCGTGCCCTGCCTTGTGGCCGTTGACAAAGACGCCTCGGGCAAGGCGCTGGAAATCGGCCTGTCCTATTGCTCGGCCATCGGTGGCGGTCGTTCCGGCATCATCGAAACCAACTTCCGCGAAGAATGCGAAACCGATTTGTTCGGCGAACAGGCCGTTTTGTGTGGCGGTATCGTTGAACTGATCCGCATGGGTTTTGAAACTCTGGTCGAAGCAGGTTACGAACCCGAAATGGCTTATTTCGAATGCCTGCACGAAACCAAGTTGATCGTGGACCTGATTTATGAAGGCGGCATCGCCAACATGGATTACTCGATCTCCAACACAGCCGAGTATGGCCAGTATGTTTCCGGCCCGCGCATCCTGCCTTACGCCGAAACCAAGGCCCGCATGAAGGATGTTCTCAGCGATATCCAATCCGGCAAATTCGTGCGCGACTTCATGCTTGAGAACACAGTGGGCCAGCCTACACTCAAAGCGTCGCGCCGCTCCAACGACGAGCACCAGATCGAAATCGTTGGTGGCAAACTGCGCGACATGATGCCGTGGATTTCCGCAGGCAAGATGGTCGACAAAGCCAAGAACTAAACACAGTAAGGCCCGGGGGTATGAACCTCCGGGCCTTTTTACCTATCGGCCCTTTGGGACCGCACCAAACCGACATCCTGTTGCAGGCCACATGGCTCTGCCATAAAGCACGGGCTTCGATCTAAAAAGGCCGGCCCATGCAAGACGCTCCCAAAATCACGACCGGCAGTTGGCTGATGATCGCCCTTCTGGCCTTTATCTGGGGCGGCACGTTTCTTGTCACCGAAATTGCGCTCACTGAAATGCCACCGTTCTGGATTGCAGCCAGCCGGGTCAGCCTAGCGGCGCTTGTCATGGTCACCATCTGGTCATTGCGCGGCTTTCACCTCTTTTCCTCCGCCCCGACCAAGACAGACCTCGTAGCCCTAATTTTCATTGCTGCAGCCAGCTCAGCCGTCCCCTTCAGCCTGCTGGCTTGGGGCCAACAATATGTAACCTCCGGCTTTGCTGGCGTTTCAATGGCGGCGGTCGCCCTGATCGTCTTGCCGCTGGCGCACTTTTTTGTAGACGGCGAACAGATGACACCCCGCAAAACCGTTGGGTTTATCATTGGATTTGCCGGCGTCACGCTTCTCATCGGCGCACAAGCCTTTGAGAGCACCGGCTCCGCGCTCGAGACCCCCGGCCGACTGGCCTGTATCGGGGCCGCCAGTTGCTATGCGCTTAGCTCCATCGCGATGCGCCGCCTGCCAGCAATCGACGCGATTGGCCTCGCTACGATCCTGCTTATAATTGCCAGCGGGATAACTATCCCTCTTGCGCTCCTGACCGAAGGGCTCCCACCACTCCCGTCTGTCAAAATCCTTTGGGTTCTTGCGTTTCTGGGTCTTGTTCCGACAGCCGCCGCAAATTTCCTGCGCGTGCTGGTCGTGCGCGGCGCAGGGCCGGTTTTTATGTCACTGGTGAACTACCAGGTCCCTGTCTGGTCGGTTTGCCTCGGGGCTCTCATCCTAGCCGAACCCCTGCCCGCATCGCTCATCTGGTCCCTCGCCCTGATCCTGGCCGGTGTCGCCCTAAGCCAATATGGTGCCCTGCGCCGATTGTTCAGCAAAAGCCACGCATAATTCCAAATGGACAAAGATCCTCACCGAAGGCATCCCAGCTTATACCGTTTTCAGACGGTCTGAACCGGCACAGCACTGCAGCGCCAATCCCAAAGAAATCAAATGCGCGCCAGTGCGCCTTTAGGTCCGGACGGCTTGCGTTACCGCATCAACAACCGAATTTACCGCCCGCGCCATCAGGCCTGCATCTTCGTGCTCGGCCATCACGCGCACCAACGGCTCGGTACCAGATTTGCGGATCAGCAAACGGCCCTGCCCGGCCAGATCAGCCTCGGCTTGCGCAATTGCGGCCATCACCTGGGCATCCTCCAATGGTGTCTGACCTGCCTCAAACCGCACATTTTCAAGTAATTGGGGTACAGGATCAAAATTACGCAGCAATTCCGACGACGGTTTACCCGACCGGATCATCTCGGCCAAAAATTGCAGACCCGCCATCAGACCATCGCCCGTGGTGGCATGATCCATCATGACAATATGGCCTGATTGCTCTCCGCCCAGGTTGAAACCGCCTTCACGCATCCGCTCAACGACATAGCGATCGCCCACTGACGTCCGCTCAAGCTGAACACCTTGGCCTTGCAGAAAACGTTCAAGTCCAAGGTTGCTCATCACTGTGGCCACCAGAGCATTGTTGGCCAACCGTTTTTCAGCCGCCCACCGTGACGCCATCAGTGCCATAAACTGATCGCCGTCACCGACATTGCCGGCTTCGTCGATCAAAATCACCCGGTCTGCATCCCCATCCAGACAAATGCCGACATCGGCTTTGTGCTGCAGCACCGCTGCCGCCGCTTGTTCCGGATGCGTCGATCCGCAGTTCTCGTTGATGTTAAATCCGTTCGGGTCAACACCGATCCGGACCACTTCGGCACCAAGCTCCCACAAGGCTTCGGGGGCCACACGGTGGGCCGCACCATTGGCGCAGTCCACTACGACTTTCAGCCCGTCCAGCCGCATGCCACGCGGGAAGGATGATTTGACCCGTTCCACATACCGGAACCGACCATCATCAATTCGTTTTGCCCGACCGATCTTGTCAGACGGGTTCAGGTCTACCCCATTGGCAATCAGGTCCTCGATCTCGGCCTCGACCGCATCGCTCAGCTTGAACCCGTCGGGGCCAAAAAACTTGATCCCGTTATCTGTGGCAGGGTTATGACTGGCCGAAATCATCACGCCCAGATCAGCGCGCATCGATCTGGTCAGCAAACCCACGGCTGGTGTCGGGACAGGTCCGAGTAGAAGCACGTTCATCCCCGAGGACGTCAGCCCTGCGGTCAGCGCGTTTTCAAACATATAGCCCGACAAACGCGTGTCTTTTCCGATCACCACCCGATGTTCGCCGGCTCGGCTGCTTCTGAAGTAGCGCCCGACTGCGGCACCGATCCTCAGCGCAACTTCTGCGGTCATGGGATATACGTTCGCTTCGCCGCGAATACCGTCTGTTCCAAATAATTTCGTCATAAGATATTCTCCGAATATGCTGCGTGCCAAAGCGCAATCGCTTGATGGGTTTCAGCCACATCATGTACCCGCACCATTTGCACGCCTTGCGCCAATCCTGCAAGGGCAACGGCAATCGACCCCGGCGTGCGGTCTTTTGCGTCAGGGGCATTGCCCAGAGTTCCGATGAATTTTTTGCGCGACGCCCCCAGCAGCAACGGCGTGCCAAGCATATGAAAAAGGCTGATCCGCGCAAGTAACGCCAGGTTGTGTTCGAGATTTTTCCCAAACCCGATGCCGGGATCGGCCAGGATCAGACTGCGCGCAATTCCGCCTGCCTCAAGGGTGCTGATCTGATATTCAAGCGCATCAAAGACATCGAGCAGCACATTTTCATAGCTTGGGTTCAAATGCATCGTTTCCGGATCACCTTGCGCATGCATCACACAGACGGGCAAACTATGCTTTTGACAAAACGGGGCCAGCCCGGGATCAAAAGTGAAGCCCGATACATCATTGACCAGATTTGCCCCCATCGCCACGGCAGCTTGGGCTACTGCGGTTTTGCGGGTATCGATCGAAATAGGCAGGGTTATCCCTGCCGCACGCAGGGCACTAATGGCCGGGGCTGTTCGGTTGATCTCGGTCTCGATAGGCACCAGTCTGGCACCGGGGCGCGTGGATTCACCGCCGATGTCGATGATATCAACGCCGCCTTGCGCCATTGCCAACCCGGCCGCGACGGCATTCGCCACATCAGCATGCAGCCCCCCGTCCGAGAAGCTATCAGGTGTGGTGTTTAGGATGCCCATGATACGGGGCCGGTCCAGCGACATCCCCGCGATCGGAGCGCGCGGTGCAGTCAATCGTCTCACTGCTGCAGCTGGCAATTCGCCTGCTGGTATCACCTGTGCAGGTGCGGTGCGCGACAGCACCTCTACATGTGTGAACCATCCCCACCCGCCTGCTAGCGCCACAGCCGTGTCAGGCCGTGCGGGGCCAATCTGCACAAGCGGTCTGAAATAGTCGGTCATGGGCCTAAATCTGGTTTTGATCTACGGGCACCTTGCGCAAGGGCACGGATGCTTGCTTGGGGAGTTCTGCCCCGATCACCAGCATTTCAGTTGCATCAAACGTTGCGGCAAACCAGGCGGCCAATGCGACCGAATCGCGTGGCTGCGCTGAGGGGGTATCAACACTGTCCAACACGATCTTTGACGGGGCCCAAACGCTGGTCTGGCCGTTTTTCATGGCCCAGTCCAATTCTGTGCGCGTTGATACGACCACGCAACGGTCGTCTTTGGACGCCAAAACCCAGGCATTTTGTTCAATCGCAAGCAGATCAATCCGCCGCTGCGCCATCTTATGTGCAACCTGCGGAGCGGGCGTTTCCGACGCCCCAACACACAGGATCAACGGGCGGCCCAACTGTTCAAGCTGGTCCAGCCATCCCCCAAGATGCGGCGACACGATCGCGTCATTGCTCAGGTAAACCAGTTCCGGATGTGGTACTTCGGCTGCCTCAGACCTTGCGTCTGGCGCATCATCGCGGCCGCGCACGATTTCCACACCCAAGGCCCCCGGCCCACGGTCCAATTTTTCGATACGCACAAAAACCCGCATCGCCTGACGTTCCAGCAATATCCGGTCGGCAACGCGCTCGGCAAGCGTTTCCAGCAGGTTCAACCGCTCGTCTGCCAACTCATAGGCAATGGCCTCGGTCACCCGATCATAAGACAGTATCCGGTCCACATCGTCATCGACCGGTCCGGTCAATGGCTGCACTTCGACCACGACGTTAAAGCAAATCCGCTGCGTGACGCCGCGTTCGGCCTGAAACGCGCCAATCTCGACCTCTACGATGTGGTCGCGCAACGAAATGCGGTCCAGCGGTTCCGGCCCTGCTGTCGCTGCGGCGCGTTCCGAGGGATGTGCAAAGGCAAGCCTTGTATCGGTAGTCATCATGCGGGCCTTTACGTTTCCAGGGTCAACACGATCCTAGACCGCTTGGCCGGATGTAACAAAGCCAGTTGCGTCTGGCCAGACCTCAAAGGCGACTGGACGTGCTGCTTAGTTAGACGCAGTCCGCACGCCATCGCGGTAAAATAGATGAACGCCAATTTGCGCAGTGCGTGTGAACACGCTCGACCAGCGCGGTTTTACTGCGGTCGTGTGGTAGTATGTTGCCCCATCCGTCAACGTGGGCACCTTGCCGTCCAAAACAGCGCGTGCGATCTTGCCAACTTGGGTATAGGCGCGCGGTTCTGCGATCACTTCGGCATAACCATCACACGTATAGGTAAACTGGCATTGGTATTTTTTGCCGGTGCCCTGATTTATAACACTGCATAATGATCCGGGAAAGCGGGCCGACTTGACCCGGTTCAAAATCACTTCGGCCACGGCGAACTGCCCCTTGACCGTCTCGCCCCGTGCTTCAAAGTACAAGGCTTCGGACAGGCATTTCCATTGCTCGCCGCCAGAAGCTTTCGGTTGCTCTGCCAGCCAATTGCGGGTGAACTCGACGTTGCTTGCCGAAGCGTTGAATGCGATCATACTTTCTAGCCGCTCCGAACCGACAGCTTGCAGGCCCTTTGCCTCGATCTCGGCCAGTGTCTTGGCCTGCTGAGAGTTGGCTGTAGCCGCCAATGGGGTCAAAAGGGGCAACGCCACTGCGGCGCAAAGTGATAAGAAGGTAGAATAACGCATTGAGCGCCTCGCTGGTGATTTCAGTCAAGGCGATTAGACAACGTGGTGCCTTACGTAAACCCTTCGAGAGTCAATTGCGCGGCAAATCGCCCAGCTCAACTATATGTTGATTTAGAACAGTTCCAGATACCCGATCTTGTGGGCAACCGCCAGTTGAGCAGCCGCAAGGCGTGCCACTGGCACCCTGAATGGCGAACAGGAAACATAGTCAAACCCGGCCTCGCGGCAGAATTCAATCGATTCGGGGTTGCCGCCGTGCTCTCCGCAGATGGACAAAGTGATGCCAGGTTGCGCAGCGCGTCCACGCGATGCACCCAATTGCAGTAGCTCGCCCACGCCGTCCTGATCCAGCATATGAAACGGATCTTCGGGGAAAACCCCTTGCTGGACATAGGCCGACATGAACCGCCCCGCATCATCGCGGCTAAGGCCATATGTCATCTGCGTCAGGTCGTTGGTTCCGAAGCTGAGGAACGAACAATAGGGCGCGATTTCACCGGCACGCAATGCGGCGCGCGGCGTTTCAACCATGACACCCAACCGGTAGGTAAACGACGCCCCGCGTTCGTTGCGCACAGCGGTTGCAATCTTGTCGATGCTGGCCTTGACCAGTTCGACCTCGCGCTTGGCCGATACCAACGGAATCATAATTTCGGGCACGACGGGATCGCCATCGCGACTAGCCTCGATCGTGGCCTCGAAAATGGCGCGGGCCTGCATCTCATATATCTCAGGCACGGTGACGCCCAAGCGCACACCGCGCAAACCCAACATCGGGTTATATTCTGACATCGCCTCGATCCGGCGGATCACGTCGGATAGGGGCAAATCCAGCGCTTCGGCCAGATCACGTTGGCCCGATCGGTTCGCCGGAAGGAATTCGTGCAAGGGCGGATCGAACAGCCGAATGCACACAGGCTGGCCCTGCATAATGCGGAATAGCTGAATGAAGTCATCACGTTGCATCGGCAACAGACGTTCCAACACCGCACGGCGTTCTTCGCTGCTATCGGCAAAAATCATCTCGCGCATTACCGTCAACCGGCTGGGATCAAAGAACATATGCTCTGTCCGGCACAACCCGATGCCATGGGCATTGAAGTTCCGTGCCGTTTGCGCATCCGCAGGTGTGTCTGCGTTTGCACGAATTCCGATGTCAGCGGCCTCTTCCGCCCAATCCATGAGCTTTTGGAAGGTCGCATCCAACAGCGCCTCAAGCATCTGGGCGGCCCCCGCCAGAACCTCGCCCTTGGTGCCATCAATCGTGATCTCGTCGCCGGCTTTGAACACACGGCCGTCGGGGGCGGTAATTTGCCCTTTGACCAGATCAAACCGCATTGATGACGCCCCCACCACACAGGGCAAACCCATACCGCGCCCAATCACGGCGGCGTGGCTGGTGATGCCACCGCGTTCGGTCAGCACGGCTTGGGCCGCGTGCATGCCGCGAATATCCTCAGGCGAAGTCTCGCGGCGCACCAGAATACACTTTTCGCCCCGCGCGGCACTGGCCTGCGCATCATTGGCGTTGAACACGATTTTGCCCGTGGCGGCCCCGGGACTGGCCGCAATGCCGCGTCCGATCAGGTCGCGCTTGCTGCGCGGATCAACTTGCCTGTGCAGCAATTCAGTCAAGGTGCGCGGCTGCACCCGCATTAATGCTTCCTCGCGTGTGATGATGCCCTCGTCTGCCAGTGCGACAGCAATACGCACGGCCGCCCGCGAAGAACGGGATACCCGCACGCCATCAAGTATAAACAGCTCTCCGTCCGAGATCACAAATTCCAGCTGCATCTCTGCACGCAGTTTGACCCGCATCAATTCAGCATGTTGTTTCAGCGTCTCGAACGCCTCGGGCGCATGCTCTTCCAGCGATGGGCCGCGCGGATCGCAGGTCAGGTACATCGCATCGACATTGCCCTCCAATGCGTCGCGCCCTTGCGATTGGCTTAGGTAACGGCCAGTGATTTGAGGCAAGCCACTGTTGCTATCGACCAGTTGCAACACGCCCGATCCGCATAGCCCAGTGCCAACACCAAAGGCCATTTCCTGCACAATCAGCCCTAGCCCCGCATCTACCGGTGCACCTTTGGCTTGCCGTAACAGGCGCGCCGACGTGCCCTCCCAAGCGCGGGCCATGGAACTAAGCACCGCTGTCAATTGTGTTACTCGATCTTGGGGAAACGCCTCTTCGGTCTCAAGCTCGTAGGCGCGCAAGGATTGTTCCAACGCTTCGCGTCCGTCCCCGATGACATCGTCGAACATATCCGGGTCCAGCCGCGCAACATTGACAGCATAGGATTGCACGAACCTCGTATACAGCGCCGATGCAGGCCCCTCGCCCATGCGGGCGCAATATTCCTCAAAGCGGGCATCGTTCATACCGATGTTTAAGACAGCCCCCGGCCCGCCCCAATCAGGGTCTTGGCTGGAGGGGCGCACACACAGCAGCGCGCCGCGTGGGAATTCATCAGCAACCGACTGCAAGTCGGGCATCCTGCCATGCGCGATTTCGCCGACTACATTAAAGGGCAACGTGACCGTGCGCGGCACTGGCAGATCAAGGCGCACCAGACGTTGCAAACATTTCGCCCGTCCGCCGTGGGTGTCCGTGGAAATGGCGGCGGTCTGCGTTACCAGTGTTGTCATGGGCGTTTTCTGCACTGCGGCACCTTTTGGTTTGTCCGCAGCATAAGCTTTCACTGGTGTCTGGCAAGGCTTGATACACCTTACCAGACCAAAGTATCCGTGTGTCAGCCGTCGATTTTGGTCAAGTCCGCAACCGAGCTACAGATGGTGCGGATTCGGCTGAGCAAGTTCAAGCGGTTGCGCCGCACGGTACTGTTATCGGAGTTGACCTGAACCGCATTAAAAAACGCATCAATCGGGCCGCGCAAAGACGCCATCGCAGACATTGCGTCCGTAAAGTCTTGCGCCGCCATGGCCGGATTAATTTTCGCTTCGGCTGCGTCAAGTGCCGCGAAGAGATCGCGTTCTTCGTCGGTTTCGGAAAATTTGATATCCGCGCCATAGGAGTATTCGACCCCGTCCGCTTCTTCGGCCTGAGTTAGAATGTTATTAGCGCGCTTGAAGCCTTGGATCAGGTTTTCACCGTCATCGGTTTTCAGCGTTTCGCTAAGGGCTTTGGCGCGCTTCACAAGGAGCGTCAGGTCGTCATTCCCCTCCATCGCGATACAGGCGTCGATGATGTCGTGACGGACGCCTTGATCCTTAAGGTAGACCTTGAGGCGGTCGTGTAGAAAGGACAGGAGGTCGTTACTTTTTGAGGGAACGGATGCCTCAAGCTTTGCGATATCGACGTTAGGTGCTTGTTTGTCATTGCGGTGAATGAACGCATCGTATGCAGCACCAAACACACCATGCTTGGCAATTTCGTTCAGCAGGTCTTCGACGTGATGATCTTCTAGACCGGGCATGACCTTACGCTTGTTTCGCAGCAACTGGGCAGCGTGTAGATTATCCAACCGCACATGCAGGTTGTTCTCAACCAAAATCCGGATCACCCCCAACGCAGCACGCCGCAGTGCAAACGGGTCTTTCGAACCTGTCGGCTTTTCATCAATCGCCCAAAAGCCTGTCAGTTTGTCGATCTTCTCGGCCAATGCGACGGCAATAGAAACGGGCGCTTTGGGGACGTCGTCAGACGGCCCTAGCGGCGCGTAATGTTCTTGGGCGGCGGCGGCGATGGCGTCGGACTTGCCCGCCGCTTTAGCGTAATAGCTGCCCATAAGCCCTTGAAGTTCTGGGAATTCATAGACCATTTCGGACGACAGATCAGCCTTGGCGAAACGCGCGGCCTGACGGGCCTCGTCTGCGTCGGCACCGACCATCGGTGCCAGCTCGCCCGCCAGCGCTTCCATGCGCGAGATCAGTTCGGCCTGTGTGCCCAGCTTGTTGTGGAAGGTCACGTTTGACAAACGGTCCACCCAAACCTGCATACCCGCATCAGACTTGGCGATGCGCAGATCGTTTTCCCAAAAGAATTTCGCGTCCGACAGGCGGGCGCTAAGCACCTTTTCGTTTCCTGCCAAAATCGTCGCGCCATCGTCGGCGGTCGTGCGGTTGGCGACGGTGATGAAACGCTCAATACGCCCCGTCGCGGGGTTGCGCACGGAAAAGAACTTTTGGTGTTCTTTCATCGAGGTCTGCAAAACTTCAGCGGGCAGATCGAGGAAGGCCTCTCCGATCCGGCCCATCAGCACGACGGGCCATTCGACCAACCCTGCGACCTCGGCCAGCAGGCCTGCGTCCTCGACCACTTCTAGCCCGTTGGCGAATGCCATGTTGGTCGCGTCATGCCAGATCGCATCGCGCCGCTCGGCAGGGTCCAGCACCACAAAGGCGCGTTTTAGTTTGGCGGTGTAATCATCAAAATTGCTGACCGTGATGGTGTCGGGCGCAAGGAAGCGGTGGCCGCGCGTGGTGGCCCCTGCTTCGATACCGTCAACATTCATCGGCACAATCTGCGCGCCGTCTTCGGCGGACATGATGCACAAAATGGAATGCAGCGGGCGCACCCAACGCAATGAACCGGTGCCCCAGCGCATGGACTTCGGCCATGGAAAATCACGAATGGTGGATTCCAGCACTTCTGCCACAATCTCGGCTGCGGGGCGGCCCGGCTTTTTAATCATCGCGAACAGGATGTTGCCCTTGGGCGTTTCGCGTTCCTCAAGCTGGTCGCGGGTCAGACCAGCACCGCGCAAGAACCCTTCGATGGCCTTTTCGGGCGCGTCGGCCTTGGGGCCTTTGCGTTCTTCGGTGACGGACGGGCTGGCATCCAGCATCCCCTCGATCGTCAGGGTCAACCGGCGTGGGGTCGAAAACGCAGCGGCCGAAGCATAGGTCAAACCCGCCTCAACCAAGCCGTTAGTTACCAGTTTTTTCAAATCATCCGCAGCCCGCGCCTGCATACGGGCGGGAATT
>JAPKCR010000525.1 GCA_026421135.1 Sulfitobacter sp.
GAGCAAACCTGACTGGCCAAACCTGGCCGATACGGTTGCCGATATCCGTGTGAACGGCCCCACCGCACATTAAACCAAAGGAAATAATATGATAGAATTTGAGATTAACGGGCGCAGCGTGAGCGTTGACGCAGATCCTGATACGCCATTGCTGTGGGCTATCCGTGACGAAGTCGGCCTGACCGGTACTAAATTCGGCTGTGGAATTGGAATGTGTGGGGCTTGTACCGTTCATGTCGGTGGGCGGGCCACGCGGTCGTGCATCACCCCATTATCAAGCGTCGCAGGCACTAAAGTCACCACCATTGAAGGGCTGGACGAACAATCTAACCACCCGGTTCAAGAAGCATGGCGCAATTTGCGAGTGCCTCAATGTGGATACTGCCAATCCGGTCAGATCATGCAGGCCGCGGCCCTGCTGCAAGACATCCCCCAGCCTACCGACGCTGACATCGACGCCGTCATGACAGGCAATCTTTGCCGCTGCATGACATATCCGCGCATTCGCCAAGCGGTCCGCGAAGCTGCAACCGCAATGACAGGAGCGCAAGACAATGGGTAATAAATTGCTTTCACGCATGACCAATTCCGCCAAACCGGTTGAGCTTAGCCGCCGGGGTTTCCTTGTCTCGATGACCGCTGCCGGCGTTGCATTCGGCTTTCCGCGCGCATCGGTTGCCGCAATGAACCCTGCCGCCGCTGATGGTGTGCCGGTCAGCGCCACGGGCGACACGTTCGAGCCAACCTTGTGGTACTGGATCGACACCGAGGGCAAAGTGAACGTTAACATCATCCGCGCTGAAATGGGCCAGCATGTTGGTACTGCCATTGCGCGTATCCTTGCGGACGAGCTTGAAGTCGCTTGGGAAGACGTGAACATCACCCATGTCGATACGGCAGAAAAATGGGGCACAATGGTCACCGGCGGAAGTTGGTCGATCTGGCAAAGCTGGCCGGTTTACCGCCAAGCCGGTGCCGCGGGGCGTACCGCATTAATCGAGGCCGCTGCTGAAAAATGGGGCGTTGATACTGGCACCTGCCAAGCACGCGACGGGTCCATTACCGATGGCACAAATACCATCACCTATGCGGAACTGGTCAGCGGCGGTTTGACCCGCAGCTTTACCGAGGATGAGTTGAAAGCCTTGCCGCTCAAGCCGCATTCCGAACTGCGTCTGGTGGGCAAGGACGTCACCGCCCTTGATATCGAAACCAAGACGAACGGCCAGGCGATCTATGGTCTGGATACCAAGATTGACGGCATGGTTTATGGGGTGCCACTGCTGCCGCCCACCCGTCTTGGGTCGTCTGTTTCAACTGTCGATGACAGCGGTGCAAAGGACGTCAAAGGGTATTTGCAGACGCTTAAACTGGACGATCCATCGGGCACCGTGCCGGGCTGGGTTGTTGTCTTGGGCGAAACACTTATGGCCGCCAAATGGGCGTCGCAAGCGATCAAGGTTGAATGGGCCGCAGGGGAAACGGCCAATGTATCAGAGGCCGACATCAACGCGCGGTCCCGCGAATTGATCGCGGACGGTACATCGGGGGCAATTCTCGCCACCGAAACGCCTGATACCACTGCCGCCTTTCAGGACGCAGGAAATGTGATCGAGGTCGAATATGTCACTCAGACTGTTCTCCACTTTCAGCTGGAACCCGTGAATGCGACCGCATTCCAAAACGATAACGGCGTTTGGGAAATCCACACTGGAAACCAGTGGCAGTCGCTTATTCTACCCACGCTTTCCGCAGCATTGGACGCGCCGGCAGATAAGATCGTGATGCGTACCTATATGTTGGGGGGCGGTTTTGGCCGTCGTCTGAACGGGGATTACGCGGTGCCTGCAGCGCTGGCATCCAAGGCAGTTGGCGGCAAGCCCGTGAAACTGGTGTTCTTCCGCGAGGACGACGCAAAGTTCGATAGCCCCCGCTCACCCAGTGTTCAAAAACTGCGCATGGCCTTTGATGGCGATCAGCAGGTTGTCGGCATGGAACACCATGCTGCAGCTGGTTGGCCCACAGGTGTTATGGTGCCATCGTTTATGCCCAAAGGCGTGAACGGCGAGCCCTATGATCCCTTTGCGATCGACGGTGCGGATCATTGGTATTCAGTGGGCGCACATAAGGTGCGGGCGATTTCGAACGATCTGGCCAACCAGACATTCCGCCCCGGTTGGCTGCGGTCTGTCGGACCGGGCTGGACCAACTTTGCCTTGGAAAGCTTTATGGACGAGGCCGCTCACCAAATCAAAGCCGATCCATTGGACTTCCGGCTTCAGCACCTAAAGGCTGAAGGGTACAATGCTGGGTCTGCGCCAAATTCTGTGGGCGGCGCATCCCGTCAGGCGGCTGTGCTGAAA
Organism: Sulfitobacter sp.; assembly: GCA_026421135.1. GTDB lineage: Bacteria > Pseudomonadota > Alphaproteobacteria > Rhodobacterales > Rhodobacteraceae > Sulfitobacter. The sequence goes on from JAPKCR010000525.1 coordinate 2,364, forward strand.
AAAGTGGCCGAGATGTCTGGATACGGCTCTGCCGAGCTGCCTGCGGATACGGCGATCGGAATTGCGACAACATTCGGCCAATCGCGCAGCATGCCGACATGGACGGCCGGTGCCGTACAGGTTCACATCGACCGGGAAACCGGCAATATCGATGTGCAAAAGATGTGGCTGGCCTTTGATTGCGGGACGGTCGTTGACCCCGACAGTGCCCGCGCCCAGTGCGAAGGCGCTGCCCTTTGGGGTCTTTCAATGGCGCTGTACGAGGGTACAACCATCGAGAACGGCAATGTCGTTGATCGCAACCTTGGCACCTATACGCCGCTGCGCATGATCGACACGCCTGACATGGAAATCGCGTTTGTTGATAGCACCGAGGTGCCTGTGGGTCTGGGTGAACCCGGCACAACCGTTATCGCCCCAGCGGTTGCAAACGCGATTTTTAATGCCGTCGGTG
>JAPKCR010000526.1 GCA_026421135.1 Sulfitobacter sp.
CGCCCGGACGCATAACGCGGTAGATATCCATGAGCGCGGTGTCGCGGTTCATGTTCTTATCGTTCGCCATGGTGTTGCGCATGTAGGGGCCGACATTGATGTTGTCGATGTCCAAGAGCGGGATCTGGGTGATGCCCGCATCAACAAGTTCTTTGGCGGTGCCGCCAATCAACGTGCCGTCTTTGTCGTACTCAAGCGTCATCTCATCGCCGGCTTCGACATAAATCGCGCCGGTTTCTTCGTTGATGATGTCGCGTGCAACAAACTTGCCTTCGATGTGACCGAACGGCAAAAGCAACTCGGTTACTTTACCTTCATCAACCAACTGCTTGACGGCGCGTGGCGTGATCTTCTTGCCTTTTTCAAACAGGACTTCACCCGTTGCGGCATCAACCAGATCATAAGTTGGACGTGTGCCCCGCACACGGTCCGGATAGAAAGGTGCAACCCAGCCTTCACCCGCTTTCAGCGTGTAATATACTGTGTTGTAATACGCATCCATGATCGCTTCTTGGTCAAGACCAAGCGCATAAAGCAGTGTCGTTACTGGCAGCTTGCGACGACGGTCGATCCGCGCAAACACAATATCCTTTGCGTCGAATTCGAAGTCCAACCAAGACCCGCGATAAGGAATGATCCGGCAAGCAAACAAAAGCTTACCTGAAGAGTGCGTTTTACCTTTGTCGTGGTCAAAGAAAACGCCAGGCGAACGGTGCATCTGCGAAACGATTACACGCTCGGTCCCGTTCACAACGAACGTTCCGTTTGGTGTCATCAAAGGCATATCGCCCATGAACACGTCTTGTTCTTTGATGTCTTTTACTGACTTCGCGCCAGTGTCCTCATCTACATCAAATACGATCAGGCGCAGCGTCACCTTCAAAGGCGCGCTGTAGGTCATGTCACGCTGCTGACATTCCTCAACATCGTATTTGGGCTTTTCGAGTTCGTACTTTACGTACTCAAGCACCGAAGTCTCATTGAAGTCTTTGATCGGGAATACCGACTGAAAGACGCCTTGAATGCCGTCGCCATCTGTCGGTGTGTCCGCATCGCCTGAGCGTAGGAACAGATCATAAGAGGATTTTTGAACCTCGATCAGGTTCGGCATCTCCAGCACTTCGCGGATTTTGCCATAGTATTTACGTAGACGTTTCTGGCCAAGGAAGGATTGCGCCATGTGTCATGTCACCTTTCGTGTCTCTTGCCGAGCACGCCATCACCGGGGCCGTGATGCGCGCCCATAAGAGCGGTAAATCCTGGTCAATTCTTGAAGCACGTCCCACCGTACCTCTTCCGACCCTTAGGACCTATCCAGAGAAGCATTTCGCGCGAAATACTTGTCAAAACAGGTTAGGCTGGACAGGGAAACATCCCCATCCAGCCTTGTCACTTGCGGGCTGCCCCGGAATTTTTCAAAAAATTCCGGTCCGTTTTCTTTGAAAGAAAACGGCACCCAGATCAAATGGCTTACGCCAGTTCAACCTCTGCGCCAGCTGCTTCCAGCTTGGCTTTTACTTCTTCGGCTTCGGCTTTATCGACGCCTTCTTTGATCTTGCCGCCAGCTTCAACCAAGTCTTTGGCTTCTTTCAGGCCCAGACCAGTGATGCCGCGAACTTCTTTGATCACGTTGATTTTGGATGCGCCGGCGTTCTTCAGAACGACGTCGAATTCAGTTTTCTCTTCTGCAGCAGCACCTGCATCTGCAGGGCCTGCCATCATCACAGCGCCACCAGCGGCGGGCTCGATGCCATACTCGTCTTTGAGGATGGTTTTCAGTTCTTGTGCTTCCAGCAGTGTCAGACCAACAATGTCTTCTGCCATTTTTTTCAGATCAGCCATGTTCAGCTCTTTCCGTTAACGATATGTGTGTTCCAACGCGAGTGTTCAACCCTGCGCCAGCTTGACGATATTGCTTTACGCAGCCGCCTTGTCCTCGATCGTGGACAAGATGGATGCGATATTGCTTGCAGGTGCGCCAATGGCCCCAGCGATGTTGGAAGCAGGTGCGCCCAGCATGCCCGCGATGGTGGAGATAAGCTCCTCCCGCGAAGGCATTTTGGACACGGCTTCGACACCGGCGGCGTCCAATGCGTTCTCACCCATAGCACCACCGAGAATCACAAACTTTTGATTCTCTTTGGCGAAATCCTGGGCCACCTTGGCTGCTGCCACGGGGTCGTCGGAATAGGTCAGAACGGTCATACCCGTCAGGAGATCTGCAATGCTTTCGCATGGCTTTCCATCAAGGGCAATTTTGGCGAGCCTGTTTTTGGCAACACGCACGGCCCCGCCCGCAGCGCGAGCGCGCGCACGAAGGTCCTGCATTTCAGCAACTGTCAGGCCGACGTAGTGGCTAACCACAACGACGCCAGAGCTTTCAAAGATTTGGCCGAGCTCGTCGACCAATTGTTCTTTCTGGGCTCTATCCACAGTTTTACTCCAAATCTGGGGGTTACCCCCCGGCTCAATTAAGTTTGCTTTCGCAAACAGTCTTGGTCCATTTTACGGGAATAAGCCAAAATGCCCTCACGCTTGCGCGCTTGGTAATTCTAACGTCTCCCATCTCAGAAAGGAAATTAAGGCTTTGGGCCACCCTTCGTCTCGGACAGAAGACTCACTATGCTTATGCACAATGAATCGAGGCCCCTGTTAACGTGAGTCGATCAGATTGCCAAGGGCAATGTAGAAAGACCTATTTAAAGATGTTACTGGGTGACGAGAGAAACAGGATTGAAGCCAAATGCGCGTGATAACTTATAGAACTTTTGATACCCTTCACTATGGCCATATTCGCCTATTGAAACGCGCGAAGG
>JAPKCR010000527.1 GCA_026421135.1 Sulfitobacter sp.
GCAAGGCCGGGTGATCGGGGTTGAGGGCCTGCGCGTTGCAGACAGCTCGATTTTTCCACGCATCACTAATGGCAACTTGAACGGGCCGTCGATCATGGTCGGTGAAAAGATGTCCGATCATATCTTGGGCCTTGATCCCCTGGCTGCATCGAATGATGCGCCTTGGATCCATCCGCATTGGGAAACATCACAACGTTAGGCTGACTGCGTTGTTAGGGAAAAATTAACCGAAGTTAACAAAGTCCATTGATTGGGGCGCTCAAACGCTCCAGTCATGGCGTATGTCAAATTTCTGTTTACTTATTGGCCTCGCGATGGGCATTGCTGTCCTCAGCCCTTCCGTTGGTGCTGCTGAAAAGCGTATTACGGGGTCAATTCAGGTTATTGACGGCGACACATTTGACGTCGGCGGGACACGGGTCCGGTTGTTTGGCATCGATGCGCCCGAAGGGGATCAGACTTGCACAGATGTACGCGGCCAAACACTGCGCTGTGGTGCGTTCGTGACCACGCAAGTGCGGGACGCCTATCGGGGCAAACGGGCTATTTGCAAACAAGTCGATACAGATCGCTATGGGCGCAGCGTCGCGCGCTGCGTTGTTGGCAATGTGGACGTCGGGCAAAACTTGGTCGCCAGCGGTTTGGCATTTGCCTTTGCCAAATATTCTCGCGATTACGTTGCAGTTGAAAAGACGGCTATCCGGGCGGGCCGTGGTATTCATGCCTATACCTTGATCCGGCCCTCGAAGTTCCGCGCCCAGAAACGCGCTGCAAAAACAGCGGCGGCCAAAACACCGGCACAGGTGGGGCAAAACGGTTGCACGATCAAGGGCAACATCAGCGCCAAAGGCGTGCGCATATTCCACGTTGCAGGGCAGCGGGACTATCAACGCACCTCGATCCGCACGAGCAAGGGCGAACGGTGGTTCTGTTCAGAAAACGAAGCCCGCGCCGCAGGATGGCGTGCCGCGCGGCGCTGATTATTCCACCTGATAAGGCAGGACATCACGCAGGTCGGGGTCGACTACCAACTGGCGTTCAAGCGGCGGAACAGAGCGTTGATGGCAACCTTTGCGTTCGCAGATACGACAGGAAATACCGATAGGCTCAAAGGCCGATGCGCGGCTGGTGTCCATTCCGTCGGCATAGACCATGGCAGCGGCGTGACGTACCTCGCAGCCCAGCGAAATCGCATAGCGTCGCACAGGTGCGCCAAAACGCCCCGCCGGTTTTGAAATATCCCGCGCTAGTGAGATATAGCGCACGCCGTCCGGTGTTTCTGCAAGCTGACGCAGAAATCGGTTCGGTGTCTCGAATGCGCTATGCACGTTCCACAACGGGCAGGCCCCGCCAAATCGTGCAAATTGCAGCCGCGTGGCAGAATGGCGTTTGGTGATAGTGCCCGCCTGATCGACGCGTACGAAAAAGAACGGGATACCCTTTGATCCGGGACGTTGCAGCGTCGACAGACGATGGGCGACCTGTTCGATAGAGGCACCAAATTGACCTGCCAGAATTTCCAGATCATGGCGACATTCTTGGGCCTTGGCCAAAAACGTCTGATAGGGCATCAGCGCGGCACCGGCGAAATAGTTAGCCAGCCCGATCTTGGCGATGTCACGCGCAGCACCGCTGTGAAAACGGGCCAGATCAAGCGTCGCCTCTAGCAGGTCATTCTGCCGTGTCATGGCGGTCTGGAACAGCAGTTGAAACAGCTGGGTTTCTTGCGGAGCGCGCGATGAGATGTGTAAAATACCGGAAGCAGGCTCATAACGGCGCAGGGCGGGAACATCATCAAAGTTGACCTTGATGCCGACCGCTGTCAGTGCCGCAATCGCCGTCGTCTTGAGCGTCTTGCCATCACTATTGGCGCGGGAGAAATGTTCTGCGGCCTTGTCCACAGCATCAATATAGTTGTCGCAATAGTGAAAGAAATCGCGAACTTCCTCCCACGGACTAGGAGAGGCACGCGCATCTTCACGGCCCAAAGCCTCGTCCAGATAGGCAAGGCGCTCGTGGGTCTGCCTGTGGCTTTGATGTAGTTTGATAAAGGCGCGGGCCAGTCCTGGAGCATTGGATGCAGCAAGCTGTAGATCGGCCAACGGCAGCGTATCGCCATCGAACAAGGGGTCTGAAAGGATCTCGCGCATGTCGCTGATCAGGCGTTGGCTGTCTCCGCTGGACAGTTCGGTCACATCCATCCCAAACTCGGAGGCGAGCGCAAGAACCACCGTCGTACTGACGGGACGATTGTTGTTTTCCATCTGGTTGAGGTAGGGCAGGGACACGCCCAGCTTGGCGGCGAAGTCTTTTTGGGTGCTGCCAATCTTGGTGCGCAATTCGCGCAGTTTCGCGCCAGCGTACAGCTTTTGTGTTGCCATGTGGATCAGGGCCTTTGCAAATTTGCAGTTTACATGATCCTAGCTTTGCAAACTCTCCGCTGCAAGGTCCGTGGTCAGCGCAGTCCCAACGTCTTTTCGCGGCGGATCACGACCAAGATCGATGCGACGCCCGCAGCGGCGGTCAACAACATAATCCACAGCAGGGGATAGGCACCTGTTTCCTTGCTTAGCAGTGACCCCGCCAGAATGCTAAGACCGGCACCCCCGCCGATCATCACCGCGCCGCCCAAACCTGATGCAGTGCCTGCAAGATGGGGCCGTACTGATAACAGACCCGCCGTAGCGTTGGGAATGCACAGGCCATTGCCCAACCCGACCAGCGTCATCATGCCAAAGAACGTCAGCGGGCTGCCATACCCTGCCAGAAAAATCAGCATCGACACGGACCCGCCAACGGCATTGGCAAGGCACCCG
>JAPKCR010000528.1 GCA_026421135.1 Sulfitobacter sp.
TCGCGCACGTATCATTGTCACCGACAGCGACGTTTCTACGGCGCGGCGGTGAAGGAGATCGGCAACGCTGATTGGCAAGAAATCGGCCGCTGGAAAAAAAATCGAGCCGAGAATTCATGCCAGCTATTTAGACGAAGAGAGCGGGCCATGCTTTCCTTGAGGAGGATGCGAACCTTGCAAAAGTTCGTCGCTGTGCACGGTTCAGTCCACAACCATTTCAACGCGGAGCGCCACCTCTACAGCCGATCAAATTTCAAGCTCAACCGTGCCGCTGTTCTGACCAAGTGGTGCGGTCTCGGAGGGACATAAAAAGTAGCTTCGTTGTCCTTGCAGAGACTGGTTGGCATTCATGTGGCAGCACCACCACGGCGCATACACGGTGCATTTTTTGAGTGATGTCACTCATTGATTGCGTAGGGTGATAAACGAAGCAAATGGATCGAAGAGCGGACCTTCAATTGCCAAGAACCAATGGTATATTTGTCCTCATTCCGTGAGTTCGAATGGATCAGAGTTCAGCAGCGCAGCGAAAGTCCGGTCTGGTGAAGCTGCTGTGCAGCGCTTGACGGCATCGGCAAGGTCCGCTTTTGGGCCGCCCGCTTTGCATTAATTGAACGGGCAATCTGGCACTGCAGAGCGGAAAGCGGCAGACATAAGCCCAGTGCTATCAACAATGCAGCGCGACAACGGTGACGCGAAGCGCCTTTGAGCTGACAATCCAACCCAGTTAATCAAACCGCTGAGGGGCAAAGCTGGTAACATCGCAGTGGGGCGTCTGGCCCTTCGCCATGTCCGTCACGATTTTGCCGGTAACTCCCCCCAAGGTTAGACCGATATGTTGGTGTCCAAAGGCAAGTATCACGCGGTTCGAGGCTTTCGACGGCCCTATCACGGGAAGCGCATCCGGCATAGTTGGGCGATGGCCCAGCCATGTGTCGTCGGGCTTGCCAATCGGACCGAACATTTCGTGCGATTTTCGTTCGAGATACGCGATGCATTTCCTGTTGGGCGGCGCGTCGATGGCGTTGATTTCTACCGTGCCTGCAATGCGCAGCCCATGCGCCATAGGCGTTGCATAAAATCCTGCCTCAGCCCATCCAACGGGGCGTGAAACATGACCGCCGTGATTGCGGTAAAGAATATGATAGCCACGTTCAGTGCCCAAAGGCAGGTTTTCAGCGCCGGTACCCTTGATCTGGCACGAGCGTGCACCTGCGGTCACCGCTAGATGACCAGCGCGGATTTGGTTGCCATCACTCGTGAAGGCCGTGACGCCTGCGTTATCCGGTTCGCATCGGACAACACTGAGCGGCAGGTATGTTCCGCCCAGCACCTCAAAGCGGTTTTGCATCCGTGCAACCAATTCTTGGGGATTGCTCACGTGCCGCGCGCCTTTGAAATGCAGCCCACGGTGAATTGGCTGCTGCAAATTTGGCTCCAGCTGACGAACTTCATCGGGCGACAACTCATCAAACTCGACGCCTTGTGCACGTCGCATTGCATTACTGTCCTGCGCACTTTCAAAGCCGGAACGGCTGGACCAAACGTAAAGGCAATCATTGTTGACCATCAGATCTTCGGCCTTCGCTTCGGCGATCAATGGGTCAAGCCCGGCATCCGCAAAGGTTAGGAATTGTCCGAGCGTCTGGCTGATGTGGCGCACTTTAGCTGCGCGACAATTGTTCAGGAATGAAAGCATCCAGCGCGGGTTTTTTAGCCCGTGCCAAACGTTGAAGCTGAGCGGGCTTTCGCGGCTCGTCAGCAGATGCGGTAGAGAGGTGAAGATCGACGGATTGTTGACCGGGATGCAGGCATAGGTCGCAATTGTACAGGCCGAGCCATAGGTTGTTCCGGAACCCGGTGGGTTGGGGTCGCATATCAGAACGTTCAGCCCTTCCTTTTGCGCCCAAAGTGCCGTGGACATGCCGACGATGCCTGCGCCGACTACAATCAAATCAAAGTCATTCTGTGACACAAGCATATCGGTCGCCTCATTTATGTGCGCGGACGCAGGCTTTCGTGGTCAAGCGGGATTTCAGCGATGGCAATCGCCTCATACCGCGCATCGACGATCGACCGTCAGTAGCGTGCCACCGACTTCATGAGCGATCGGCACAACGGCCATCGCCTGATGTTTGCCCACAATACTCATTATCCCGTGAGGTGGTCAGTACAATCACGTATCGCCTGCCTGCGCCGCCGGGTTCATCGCAGGCGCTAATTCCGCGTCTTCCACCAAAACTTCGGGCGTGACTAGTTGGGTTTGTTAATTGCCTACGTCTAAGAAAACTCTTGCGACACCAATTCGACTGGCTGTCGTACTGCTCCTTTGTTCGCTCAATACTCATTAGCGGCCATCGCAACGGAGGTTAACAGTGACCCCAGTCACTTCCCTCCAGACACGGGAGAATCGAAGTTTCGTCCCCCGCAAACGGATCAACATAGTAAATCTGTATAAACAGGAAATCACCAGGCTCGTTCTTAGTAAGGTAAGCCAAATATTCGTTGGAACCTTGGCTATGTAAGCTACTTAGATAAAAAGTCTGTACGACCTCGCTCAAATTCGATTTCGTGCTTCCAATCTTTCTGTCATGAAATGAAGGGTTTTGTCGCAAAGTTTTCAAAGCCTTATTGATCTAGGCTCTGTCGCAAAGTATTGCCCCGTGGGTGCCATAGTTTTGTTGTGCTAGACGCATGCCTCTGAAATTGAAGGTGAGCAGTTAATCATGGCGATTGAGTTCAAGGGCATAAATAGCCCAAAAGTGAGGTGTCCCTAGATTTGTAGACGCTTTGCTTGCTCTACAACCG
>JAPKCR010000529.1 GCA_026421135.1 Sulfitobacter sp.
CTCCCGACATCTTCGGTGTAAACGAAGCGCTCTACCAACTGAGCTAACGACCCGTGAGCGTTCTACTATCCAAGCCCCTCAGGTGTTTCAACCCCATTAATGCCTAGACTTCAAATTTTCTGCAAAAGCATTCAAATCTTACCCTACACACATGCACCGAGCATCCCATTCAATCGGAGTCGTATTTACTCTCTCCATTGTTCCTGTGTGACCTATGCCGATGCAAGTGGGGCAATTAAATAGCGTAGGTTATTGGTTTCGCGGCTTAGGGCTTCTGATCCGCAGCAATGGAAATCTTTCATTTGTACAGAAGGCCGTGTGATGAACCTCGAAATCGATGTGCAGCTTGATTTCCATATTCACACCGCACCTAATCTGATCTTGAAGATCAAGGTCCCGGATAATTTCGATTAAAGATAGCGTCCGTAATGATCTAGTTAAGTGACATGGTGCGCTAGGCAGATATCGTCGGCGACGGAGGCACGGGTTGAACGAAAGTCGATCCGTACTAGAAGCAACGTGACCCGCACCTATCAGGCGCGGTTTGACGTGCACCTTCAGGTCTCGGAAATCGAACGGATGGCCGCTGTGCCGCCGCATAAGTCGCCCAGCGACGCGGTGTGGGTTCGGATGCGGCTGAAGTGCCGTTCCCAAGCAGCACCCGCTCTGACATGATGATGGTGCAGGCTGTTGACGTTTAGATGGTCGATCAACCCCTTCGTAGAAAAAGGAATCCACCACTCGTTCGTCGTTTCATGGGCTAACCTGGCTAATTTCCGCTTGTCATTCCGGACTGAAAAACCGACCGTTCAGCACTGGAGTGTGGAACGGGATCGCGCAGCTTTATGGTTGATATTTGGGATGGGCTTGGCGCTGCGTTTTGGCTGATTGTGAGTTTTGATGCCGAGTTGTGGGAGATCAGCCTGCGGTCGCTTCAGGTGACTTTGACCGCGCTATTGATCGCTTCTGTTATTGCCATCCCTTTGGGTACCTACTTGGCAGTACAGCGGTTTCGCTATCGGCGGTTTGTCATTTCGATAATCAATGCGTTGATGGGGCTGCCCCCGGTGGTTGTCGGCCTTGTCGTCTATATCTTGCTGTCCCGGTCGGGCCCGTTTGGGGTACTCAATCTGCTTTTTACTCCCACGGCGATGATCATCGCACAGGTTATTATTATTACCCCCGTGATTGCGTCGATCGCCCATCAGTCCATGCGGGAACTATGGGCGGAATATCATGACCTCCTGATATCCTTGAATACAACTAAATCGCAGCGGATCCTGACCTTGGTGCGGGACGGGCGGCGAAATTTGCTGACAGCTGCCCTGGCGGGATTTGGTCGCGCCATAGGCGAAGTGGGGGCGATAATGATCGTCGGGGGTAACATCGATCACGTGACCCGTGTACTGACAACGGCCATCGCGCTTGAGACTGGAAAGGGTGACTTCGCCCTTGCCTTGGGGTTGGGTTTTGTTCTGATTGGCTTGGCGATTATGGTAAATTTGGCGATCCACACCTTGTCGCGAACCGAGCGGGAGGGGCGGTGGTGAGCGTGTTATTTCCCCTTACGTTGCAAAGTGTTACTTTGCGCCGACAAGGTAAACGGATCATCGGGCCAATTGATCTGGTGCTTGACCCGCACGGGCCTACTATTGTGATCGGGCCAAACGGGTCAGGGAAAACAACGCTGCTGCGCGTCATGCACGGGATAGAGCGGATCAACGAGGGTTCTGTGACTTGGGCCGAGCAAGATCCGGCAAAACATGCATTTGTGTTTCAGTCGCCCATCGTTTTGCGCCGCTCGGTCGCTGAAAATCTGGCATATCCTTTGAGATTGATCAAAACTCCCGCCGTTCAAATTAAGAATACCGTTACATATTGGCTGGATCGGATCGGTTTGGCATCCGTGCAGAATAGCCCCGCAACCCGCTTGTCCGGGGGCGAACGGCAGAAGCTCGCCATTGCCCGTGCGTTGGTGCGCAAGCCTGACGTGCTGTTTCTGGACGAACCTTGTGCAAACCTTGACGGGCATGCCACCCACGAGATCGAGGCCCTATTGCAAGAGATTTCAGCAGCGGGAACGCAGTTGGTGATGGCCACTCACGACATGGGGCAGGCTCGTCGGCTGGCCCGCGACCTGGTGTTTGTGCTGGACGGAAAAATTCACGAAATGGGGCCGGCAAAGACCAAGTTTTCGGACCCGCAGACTGATGCGCTTGCGGCGTTTCTAAGAGGAGATATCGTTAGATGAAGCGGCTTTTTACTTCGGTTGCAATGTTGCTATGGGCACAGATGTCCACCGCGGATGAAATGCGAATGGCGGTCACGACATCCTTTGATAACTCGGGTTTAGCGAATGTTTTGCTGCCCGCGATCAAGGCGGATCTCGATCTGGATGTGCAGTTGTTGGTGGTTGGGACCGGACAGGCGCTGCGCCTTGGTCAAGCTGGCGACGTCGATGCTGTGTTGGTCCATTCCAAAGCCGCCGAGGAAAAATTTCTCGCTTCAGGCCACGGCACGCACCGCCGCGAGATTATGTATAACGATTTCGTTTTTGTCGGCCCAAACGCTGATCCGGCTGTGATTGCGGAAGCGGCCAGTGCCACTGACGCCGTGCAGCGGATAGAAGCCGCGAAAGCCCCCTTTGTCAGCCGGGGCGACGACAGTGGCACCCACAAGGCCGAGCAAAAAATCTGGGCCAGCGCAGGGTTGGACACTGCAGAATTTGGCGATTGGTATCGTGCGGTTGGGGCAGGGATGGGGGCCGCGTTGAACACCGCGTCGGCTTTGAACGCCTACATCTTGTC